>JACZQQ010000179.1 GCA_022545645.1 Acidobacteriota bacterium
TTTCAGGCAGGCATCTGGTTTCAAGGCAACCTGGCAGGCATTATCGGTTACCAGAACCTGGACTGGGTGAACCAATCAACCACCGTCGGCTATTGGGTGGGAGCCTCCTTCCAAGGCAACGGGTTGGCCACCAAAGGCTGCAGCGCCCTGGTGGACTGGGCTTTCAGAGAGTGGCGATTGAACCGCGTGGAAATCCGCTGTGCTACGGAGAACTATCGCAGTCGTGCCGTCCCGGAAAGGCTGGGGTTTAGCCAGGAGGGACTCATACGTCAGGGAGAGTGGTTATACGACCATTTCGTTGACCTGGTGGTCTACGGTGTGTTGGCACAGGATTGGCCCAAAATCAGTTCAAGGCTGAGGGAAGCAGGTTCCCTGTGCCGTAACCCGTGAGCTCAACGTAGCCCTGACCCAATTTCTCGCCACCAGCACCCAGGATCGTGACCGCTCCTTCCCAATAGTAGAGATCCGATAGGATACGGCTGCGGTTCTCCTGGTAGGCCAGTTGGGGAACGATCTCCAATTCGAGATTCTCCCGGGCCAGCGTGATCCTCCAACGGGAGGGATACTGAGTACCGGTTTCAGGACTTTTCCAAGTCTGGGTGCTTTGGATCGTCCATTCCTCCGGTTTCAAGTATTGGACCTCTCCTGTCTCCGAGACCACTGTTCCCCGAGCAAAGTCCGTTGCTCCGGCCCTGTTTCGCAAGTGGTAGAACATGACTTCTCGTCCATCCTCCAGCTGCAGGCTAAACCAATCCCAGCCCACCTGATTTTCAGCCAGTTGATGGGACCCGAACTCCTTGTCCATCCAGCTTTCCCCCTCCACCTGGAAGGTCTCTCCATCCACAGTGAGACTGCCTTGGGTCATAAGCCGGGTGAAGCTGTAGTACTGGCTGGCCGCCCTGGAATCTTCTCCCTTGCGGCTGTAACCATTGGGCCCCTGGAAGACCAGAGGTTTTAAGGGATGCGTCGAGAGCTGGAAAGCGATGCCTTGGACCTGGTCCCGCATTTCAAAGTCAAACCCTTCGCCATTCCAGTGAAGCTCCCAGGTGCCGGCAGTCCCGGCAGGGGCTCGGCTCCAGGCAATCAGCGATTCAGGATAGGACCCGAAACCTCCCAGAAAGGAAACTTCTCGGTAAAGGGTTTCGCTGAAAATGTGCCGCTTCCCCTCCAAGTCGCTTATGGCAGCATGTCCCATGATCAGGTTGGAAGTAGCCCACTGGGACTCCAGTGGAGGGAGCTCGGGCCGAAGACCGATCCGGAAGAACGTGAACTGGTAGCCGAAACGACGTTCAGGGTTCTCTCGTGAACTCAGGTGGCCGGTGAAATACCACCACTCGTTTCGATATCCGGATCGGGCCCAGTGATCCTGGGGAAAGGACCAGGAATACTCCGGCTGGGCAGCCTGCCACTCCAACTCAGAGGCAATCACCGGTAAAACGAAAAGCAGAGACAGCAGAAGGGTTGCTTTACTGAAGGTCATCTCGACTCAATTCCACAGCAGGAGTCTTGCTGGCCCGAAGGGCCGGATACAGGCTGGCCAAAAGGGCCGCCGTCAGGATCGTTGCCAATTGCTGCAGGACGGGCCAACCGGGCCAGTATACCTGGATGGTCCATCCAAAATAGGTCCGATTGATGACGAAGATCAAGATCGCGGCCAGAACGGTACCCCCTGCAGATCCCAGGCCCAGCGCGATCAGTCCCATCCCCAGGCCCTTTCCCACAAAGAGGCGAAAGATCTGCAGACGGCTGGCTCCCAGCGCCTGGTAGAGGGCCAGTTCCGAGATTCGTTCCCTGGCCAGCACCAGGAGTGTCAGCATGATTCCACAGACGGCAATCAACAAGCTCATCATTTGAAGGATTCGTACCACAGCGAAGGTCTGGTCAAATATCTCAAAGATCTCCTCTCGCAGGCGTTGATTACTCCGAATCTGAAGAGGGGTATCGGGAAAGCGGGCTTTGATCTCATCAACGACTCGCTCCGGGTCACGACCCTCCTCAAGATACAGGGAGAGACTATGGATGGGACCCGGTCCGAAGATCTCACCCATGACGGCAAGATCCATGGCCGCCGATCCCAGCTCCGACGTGTAATCGTAGTAGATTCCGGCAATGGGAAACTCCAGCTTTCCTGCTCCAGCATAGACCTGGAGAAGATCCCCCACATCGAGCCTCGACTTTCGGGCCAAAGGCTCTGAGATGAGAACCCCGCCCTGCTGCACTTTGCCCAGCACCTCCATCCGATCCCCCTTGAGCAGAGGGAAGCGTGATTGTCCACCCGAGAGATCCATATCCACGCCGACCAGGGAAATCCGTTTGTTGTCAATGGACACCAGCAACCTTCTCAGCCGATCGACCGATACCACTCCCGGATGAGCAGCCAGGGCCGAGACCAGTTCCGCATCAAGGGTCGCTTCGGGTTCCGCTCTCCAGGATGGGGTGGTCAGGTAGATGTCCGCCTGTACCGTGGTCTGGACCCAAACCTCCACCGTTTTACGAAAGCTTCCAATCATCAGCGTGATCCCCAGCAGCATGCTGACGGCAATGGCCAGGGAAGAGACGGCGAAGGAAGTGGTTTGCAGTCGCGCCGCCAGACTCTTGAGGCTGTACCCCAATCCAAATCCACGCGTTTTGATCCGGCCACAGATCTGCTGGATCAGGAAAGGCGTGAGAAGAGGGAGGGCCACCAAAACCGCTACCGCCAGCACGAAGCCGGCCGGCTTCCAGCTGTACCCCAGAAACCAGAACCATAGAGCGGTCAGTGTCAGAACAAGCCAACCCATCCCAAAGACCGGCAGAGCAAGGGAATTGGCTTTTTCATGCAAGGTGAAGGCGGTGAGCAGATCTTTACTGTTCTTCCGGCTGATGTCGATGGCGGGGAAAAAGGCTCCGGCCATGGCCCCCCCAAGACCGATCCCTGCGGCCAAGGCATACAGAGAAGGAGAAAGCTGCAGAGAATCGATTTCCTGAAGGAGGTAGAGATTGGTCAGGGTGGCACTGACCATCTCCACGTTGGATTGGGCCACCCAGTAGCCCATGGGCAAACCCAGGATCACGCCGAGCAGTCCCAGCAAACTCACCTCTCCCAGGATGAGGCCAAACACCTGGGCTCGGGTGGCCCCCACCGAACGCAGCAGACCAAATTCCAGGCGTCTTCTGAGCAAAGATGCCTGGGTGCTGGTATAGATGAGAAACAAACCCACGAACAGACTGATCCAACTAAGGGCCGTGAGGTTCAAGCGGAAGGCCCCCATCAAGTCAGCCGCCTGTTCTTCCCTCTGCCGGGGAGTAACGATCTGAACCGACGGGCCGAGTCGATTCTGAAGACGCAAGATCAGTTCCTCGGTGTGGGTTCCTTCCTGGATCTGGACATCAATCTGATGAATCCGTCCCGAGCTTCCCAGCAGACCTTGAACCTGGGCAATGTCCATGACCGCCAGTTTGCGGCTGGCCAGGGGGCTCACCTTTTTGAAATCGACCAACGCCCCGATCACCAGTTGCACCCGGCGCGTTCCACTGGTCACGTCGATGGGGTCTCCGATGGACCACCCCATCTCCTGGGCCAGAGAGGGCGTCACCGCGATCCATCCCGGTTCGAAAAGGGCTTGGGAAAGATCTGCGGGCGAACTGTTCCAGGGCAGGCGAACCGGAGCAAGGAGATCCACTCCGAAGACCTGGAGAAAGAAAGCATCACGATCGGCCAGGGCAACATCGATCTGATAAAGCGGCCAGGCGGCAGCCACCCCCTCAGTGGCCAGCACCTGGCTGTAGAGTTCCTCGGGAAAAGTGGTGGTTTGACCCAAAACCGTGAGATCCACTTCTCCACTCACGGCTTTGATTCCAGCCGAAAAGGCCCCAATGGCATTTCGGTTGATGATCTGAATGGCCACCACCGAGGCCACCCCAAGAGCCACCCCCAAAACGGAGAGCAGGAAAAGGCTGGGCGCCTTCCGAAGGTGAGCGATCCATGCGGCCAGAAAATAGCGAATCACGATGGGTTCAGGACTCCACTCTGGAGCCTCCAGACCTCGTCGGCGAGGCTTGCCAACTCCGCACTGTGGGTCACGTAAACGAGGGTATGGCCTTCCTTGGAAGCAAGTTTCAGCATGAGATTCATCACCAAGCCACTGTTGGCATCATCGAGGTTACCGGTCGGTTCATCGGCAAGCAGTAACCTGGGCTTTCGGAGAAGGGAGCGGCAGATGGCCACCCTTTGCATTTCACCACCGCTCAGTTCCTGAATGTTGTCCTCCGCCCGATCCAGCAGTCCCACTTCTTCCAACAGCTCGGATGCTCGTTCCTCGAATTCAGACACTCCTGCGCCTGCAATGAACCCGGGCAAACACACATTTTCCCGAACCGAAAGATGGGGCAACAAATAGAAGAATTGGAAAACCAGTCCGATTTCCTGGCGCCTTACCAGCGTCCGAGCACGGTCGGACAAGGCGGCAAGATTGCGGCCTCGGATGGAGACCTCCCCTTGGGTCGGCACATCGATTCCCGCTGCCAGATGAAGCAAAGTGGATTTACCACTTCCACTTCTTCCCACGATGGCCACCTTGAGCCCGGGCGGAATGTCGAAGGAGACCTCTCGGAGGGCGAATCGGCTCTCTCTGGAAGAAGAGTCATAGACTTTGCTGACCAGGCGAAAGGTGAGGGCCGGGGTGGCGGTCATGGCGAAAGCCGTTCAAGCTGCCATGGGCCACCGGATTGCCGCTTGTAAAGGAATCGGTCGTGCAAACGATCGGACCGACCCTGCCAGAACTCAATGGTGTCAGGAGAGAGTCGGTATCCTCCCCAATAGGAAGGTAACGGGATCTCACGTCCCTCATACTCTGCCATCAATTGCTGAAACCGCTTTTCCAGTACCTCTCGGCTGGCAACCACTTGACTCTGACTGGAGGTCAGAGCGCCGATCTGGCTTCCCCGGGGACGGGTTCGAAAATAGGCTTCAGATTCCTCTCGGGAAACCCTGCTGACCGTTCCCGTAATGCAGATTTGTCGTTCCAGTTGGCGCCAGTAAAAAACCAGCGCTGCGTTTGGATTCTCGGCAAGTTCTATACCCTTGCGGCTTTCATAGTTGGTATAAAAGACAAAACCGGTTTCATCAAAGTCCTTGAGCAAGACCATCCTGCTGGAAAGCCTTCCCTCTCGGGTTGCTGTGGCCAGGCTGACCGCTTCCGGAAGAACCGGCTCAGCCTCCGAGGCCGCCTGAAACCACTGCTCAAACATTTTAAACGGATTGGGATCCACGTTCTTCCGGGTAAGTCCTGGGGTCTCTCTAGGAGATTTGGGTTGCATTGGAAAAGTCTATTATGACGGAGTCCCTTGAGCAAGCAACCCGCGGATCAACCTTCCGCCCGGAGAACCTCCAGCGGCGAACGATCGGACAATCCCCGACTGTTGATGATGCCCACCAGGAGAGTCAGCCCCACGACAACCCCCAGGATCACCAGAAGCGGTCCTACTGTCACCACGAAGTCGGCCTTAAAAACGAAGAAGGCCAATGCCCAACTGGAAGCGACGGCCAGGGCCACACCCGTGACGGCAGCAAAGATTCCCAAGAAAACATACTCGATAGCCAGGATCTTGG
>JACZQQ010000180.1 GCA_022545645.1 Acidobacteriota bacterium
TGGCTGAGCAGCTGGAGCGTAAAGAATGATCGCCGCCTTGTATTGTCGCGTCAGTAGCAATAGCCAGCGAGAAAAGCAGACCATCGAAACGCAAAAGCGGTTGCTGGCCGACTACGCCGAGCACGAGGGCTGGGAGATCTCCGGCTGGTACATTGATGACGGGATCACCGGCACCAGCATCGAGGCCCGGCCAGCTTTCACGAAGCTGCTGAGCGATGCAGAGGCTCGCAAGTTTGACTTGATTGCTGTAACTGACACTGATCGCCTCACCCGCAGCGATGATCCTCGCCAGCGCGCATTCATCGAATACATCCTCAAAGAGAACGGCATCAAGGTCGCGGTTGCCAACACCGGCGAGCTACTCGACCTCGACAACCCGATGCATGAGCTGATCCATACCATCAAGACCTGGATGGCGAAGGAGGATCGCAAGAAGATCCTTCAAAGGACTATCCAAGGCAAGAAGACAAAGATCCTGCAAGGCAAGCACCTCTTCAAACCTCCATATGGCTACCGCAAGTCCGAGGATGGAACACTCCTGATCGAGGAGGCCGAAGCAAAAACAATCAGACGCCTTTTCTCCTGCTACCTCACAGGGAAAAGCATGTATCACGTTGCACAGGAACTGAATGCTGAGGGCTTGTACCGAAGAGCTGGCATTCGATGGACTGCGGGCCAAATCAGCGCACTGCTCAAAAACACTCTCTATAAAGGAGAGTTCCGCTGCAAATGGGGCAGTTTCGCGGTGCCGCCCATCGTCGATGAGCAGACTTGGCAGGCCGCTCGCCAGCAGGTCGTGAGCAACACAAGTTTTGCCAAGCGAAGAACAAAGCAAGATTACCTCCTGCGCGGCCTTATGTATTGTGGTTGTTGTGGTTTCAAAATGATTGCCAAAACGACTTATCCGAAGGGGAAACCTTACAGCTACTACAGATGTTTGCGGAATAACAGAAGTTCCGTATGCCCCATGCCTACAGTAGGTGCCAAGAAAGCGGATGCGGTGGTGTGGGAGCTGATAGAGAGCCTGATAACCCAACCCGATGTGTTAAATAGAGTGCTCAGCGCCGAGCGATCAGATAGGCAGTCTGAACCCGCCATCCGAAAGGAGCTAGAACGCCTTGATAGGAAGCTGAAAGCCAAACATCACGAGAAGAGCCAGATCTTGCGACTGTACCGCAAGGACTTGATTAGCGAAGCGGATCTTGAGGAGCAGCTGAAGGAGATAAAGACAGCCGAAGAGATGATTCTAGCCACAAGAGCACTCGAAGAAAGCAAACTGGCGTCCTTTCACATGGAGAAGCGAAAGATTCAGGACTTGGAAAGCGCCCTTGGACGATTGCGAAAGGATATCGATAAGTTCTCTTTCGCGCAGAAACGTGAACTGCTCCGGCTGATCGTCCCTGGCGACAAGATACACCGCATCATTGCGAACCCAGATAAGAGCCTTGATGTGAATGGAGTAATTGACTTCAGGCGGCTAAGCGAGCCTGAGCTACAGCCAACCGGGACGGATTACTCTGGGTTCGGTTTATCCCGATCACCATAACGGGAAGTTCCACACTTTCAAAAATCCTCCGGTAAATAGCAAGAGATCCCTCATCCATCCATTGCAGATCATCGACACATAAGATCATCGGCCGGCCCTTGGAGACTTGTGTCAAAAGTTGAAGGAACTTCTGAGCGAAACCAGTTGGGTCGGCCTTCTCCTGCCAATCGATTCTCGAAATCGGCATCTCAGATTCATCCACGATCCTATTGAAAAGCTGCGTGAACGCTTCAAGCGCACCGGATCCCGGATGATGACTCACCGAATAAGTGGTCGTCCTGTCGATCTTTATGATGGTTTCAAAATATTCCATCAAGCTGGTCTTTCCGATTCCGCTCACACCACTAATGGCGATGAAGCAAGGAGCAGGACTGGCGAGGTGTTGTCGGCTCAACCTCCGAAAGTTGGCCAGTTCAACCTCCCTTCCCACAAGAACCGAACGAAATCGAGGCAGTCTGTTCAACCCGGACTCACAGTTCTTCTTCAAAACTGCAGCGACGTATTCAGCAGATGAAGGACGAACGCGGGGATCCTTTTGAATCAAGTCCTGAATCAGCTGCTCGATATCAGAAGGGACATCCGGATTAAGTTTTCGGGGGCGGATCGGAAGAGCCACCAGCTGCTTTTGCTTCAGAGAATTCAAATCCCGTTCAACGTAAGGCTCATGTCCCGTGAAAAGATAATAGAGCACCATCCCTAAAGAGTAGAGATCGGTCTGATGGCTTACGCTTCCATGGGTCAAGAACTCGGGTGCGCAATAGCGAATCCAGGCACCTCTCCCCAGTTCGCCATTGTATTTTCCTTCGGGCAGCAAAAAGTTCGCTTTCAACCGGCCTTCCGGGAGAACAAACAACTGAGTCGGCTTCATCCATCCACACAGGAAATCTCTTCGATGCAAATAAGCAAGCAGTTCCGCGAGTTGAAGGGCCAAGAATCGACGTTGCTTCCACGAATCTCCAGTTCTGAGTATTTTCGAAACAGGATCACCCTCCACAAGTTCTGATACAAGACCGACTCGTCTTCCCCGGAAGGCGAAATCATAAACAGGAACCAGGAGGGGGTGATCGAGGGATTTTCGCCAGGTGAAAAGCGCTTCAAATTCCAGTCTCTGGGACTCCTGGGACAGGTCAACCGGGAGAAGGGTCAAGACTCTTGACACACCGGACTTCCGGCCATCCGCCACAAGATACACACTGACGTTGGGTCCCGATTCGAGAGGATGAAGGACCTGATAAGGCACGGAGTTTCCCTCCCCTACTGTTATGATCAAGAGATGGAGTTTATTAGAAAGGAGTGCGGGAGGTAAGTCAAACTAAGTGTCTCGTCCCCTGGCTTTACGGTTTCTTCACCCGGTACATTCCCCGTCGCGCTGTTTCAAACCTTCCGGAATTCTTCATGGCCTGGGCCAACGACTTGGCCGGGTCTTTGGCTGTGAAGTGCACACCTCTGGCTTTCATTTCCTCAATCAGGTCAGCGATGGAGAGAGGCTCATTCTCCCGGGAGGAGAAGACCTCTTCAGCAACCACGAGCATCATTTTGGGCTGTCGCTTCGGCGAATCCGCTTCGAGAAGATTGCTTTCTGAGGATCCGCCATCCTGAAGACGGGGATAAACCTTTTCTCTATACTCCTCCGGGTAGTGGGCCCACAAGAGTCCGTTCAGAATAGTCCGGTAGTGGAGTAGAAACTGGTAGAATTCCTCGGATTCAATCTTCAACTCCAGTGACTTTTCCCAGAGATCGAGGACCTGCTGAGCACCTACCGGACCCTGTCTGAAGGCGGCTTCAAAGGCCTCCAGCCGATCTTTAAGGTTCTGAAAGACAGCGTCTATCGAAACAGGTTCAAGCGGGTCGGCTGCCATCTTTACCTCTCATGAATACCACTTAAATCCAATTGGAATTCTTATGAACTTGTATTCAAAGTGCTGATAAGACACTATCTAAACCAATAGGGTTGAAGAATTAGGTAGAACATATTAGAATAAACAATTGCTGTGAGTGAATTTATTTTTTACTATTGGTAAAAATTAGTTGACATTTTGTTGGATTATACTCTATAAACGGTTGAGGCAAAACCAAAAACACTACCCACGGGATAAAGTTTCTGGACTACACCTTGGCGGGAGTTTCCTGGCGAATAAGGTCAATCAACCGTTGGTAGCTCATTTATTTGTTTTTGGGCAACCGGAGGTGTTCATATGAGGCAAATCCAAGACCGATCAAGACGGTGGGTTCTTCTTAGCCTTTCCCTCGCAGTGATCCTTCTCGTTTCTATCTGGCAGTCGAATCCATCCACCACAACCGCTGGTACGAATCCGGTCGTTTTAAAGACCGCACCCGTCGCCAGCCAGGACACATCTCTCCAGCCGGAATTTTCCTCTTCGGCGGGGCTCGACGGTGTCAAATCTCAGGATCTTCTCGCTTCCTTGAGCCATAAGCTCTCTCCAGCTCTCAGAGATCAGATTTCCTTTCTCCTGTCCAATCCACAACTGGACCACGAAATTCCCGTTATCGTGAGGGTCAATCCGGAGCTCTGGGAGCAGAACGCCGAGCTGGAAGGAAATGAGTTCTCAAAAGGTAACAACAAGGCACTCTCTTTAATTCACAGCTACATGACCCGTTTGCCGGCTGCTCAAATCAAGCTCCTGCTGGAATCCGGGGCCATTGAGTACATCACGATTGACGCTCCCATCCGTGTCGTGGAACCGGTCACGATGGATGCGCCCGGCGGTGCCCGTCCATCGAGCCATCGGGCCGAGCCCAACCAAGAGAATCGAAACCCCTTCCTGGCAGCCATCGGAGCCGATCAGCTGAAGGGTTACACGGGAAAAGGCGTTACGGTGGCTGTTTTCGATTCGGGGATCAGCCGCCATCCGGATCTCGATCCTTCGCGGATTCTTGCCGCCGTCGACTTAACCTCGGGAACGGTCGTTCTCTCAGAGGGCCACTCCGACCAATATGGCCATGGGACTGCGGTTGCGGGAATCGTAGGGGGAACGGGACAGGAATCGGAAGGAGCTTATGCCGGACCGGCACCTGGGGTCAGCTTTGTGGACCTCAAAGTGGTGGGAGACGACGGTAGCGGGCTCACCAGCAACCTGATCCAGGCGATTGCGTGGGTCATTGAAAACAAGGACCTCTATGATATTCGGGTGGCCAATTTTTCGGTCGGCCATCCTCCCCTGGAATCCTACACGACCGATCCCCTGAACCAGGCCGTCCGGCAACTGGTGGAATCGGGAGTGGTCACCGTGGCTTCAGGGGGAAATCTGGGGAAGGCTTCGGAATACCCGGAGATCTGGGGCGCCATCAACAGCCCCGCCAATGACCCCTCGGTGATTACGGTCTATCCCATGAAGACGGGGGGGACGGCCACCCATAGCGATGACATCGCCACGACTTATGGCTCGCGTGGACCTACCTATCTGGATGGTCTCTTCAAACCCGATCTTGCTGCTCCGGGCAATAAGATCCCTTCCCTGCTCGCCAGCGGAAGCAATATCTCCCAGGGTCAACCGGAACTCCAGATTGATGAGTACTACATCACCCTGAGCGGGTCCAGCATGGCCACGCCCTTCGTGACCGGAACCATCGCACTGATGCTGGAGGCCAACCCCGATCTGAATCCCAACATCACCAAGCTGATTCTCCTGACCAGTGCCATCAAACTGCAGCAGCCCCATGCGCTGGAACAGGGCAACGGATTGGTGAATGCTTTCACAGCTGTCCGACTGGCCGAGGCCATCGACATGGAGACTCACCAACTGACAAGTGCGGTTTCTCCCCAATGGTTTCTCGACGGCGAAGCAGTGAGGGCGGGCGGGGCCTTCGTTTATGGAGATCAGATCGTTTTGAGTCCCTGGCAAAAAGGAAGCGATCTCGAGGCTTCCGGTTCGAGCAGCACGGACTCCGTCCTTTGGGGAGACTCCGTCCTTTGGGGAGACTCCGTCCTGTGGGGAGACTCCGTCCTCTGGGGAGACTCCGTCCTCTGGGGAGACTCCGTCCTTTGGGGAGACGCCGGCCTTTGGGGAGACGCCGTCCTTTGG
>JACZQQ010000019.1 GCA_022545645.1 Acidobacteriota bacterium
CGATGAGAAGACCATCGAGAAATGGAAAAACGAAGGAGTCCTAGACTAAGAGAAATCATAAATCCTAAATTCCAAATTCCAAACAAATCACAAATTCCAAGTTCCAAATCACAAACAAATTCGGTTTGAAATAGTCCGTGAACCCACACTCTCAGAGGTTTAGAATTTGGAATTTAGAGTTTGGAATTTGTTTATGATTTATGATTTATGATTTGGAATTTCAGCCGGTCTGCCGGCTGGAATTTAGGATTTCTCAGAGAGATTAGGGATACCTAATCTCTCTGAGTCTCTTCAGGCAGACGTCCTACGATAAACACGTAGGAAAAGGCGCCGAACATCATGATGGCTCCGGCGGTGACCAGGGCCCCCGTAAAAGACCCTGTGGCTGCAAAAATGTAACCGGTGACGATAGGTGCCATCAGACCTCCGATATTGCCGCCAAAGTTCTGTATCGAGACCAGCGAGGCCACTGAAGTGGAGGGTGCCAGATCAATGGGCATGGCATTGGCCGATCCCGTGGTGGCTCTCAGGGACCCCATGCAGAGGGTGAGCAGGGCAACGGCCAGCCAGGTTTGGGGTGTGTAGGCTGCCGTGATCACCATAACCGTAGCCGCCATCATTCCAACTCCTACAACCGTCTTGCGTGCGGTGGTGTGCTTGAAACCTCTGCGGATCAGATGGTCCCCCAGCCAACCCCCTCCAATGGTTCCCGCCATCCCCATGACAAAAGGGAGACTGGCGGCGATTCCGGTCAGCTGAATGCTCATATTGCGTTCCATGATCAGATAGGTGGGCAGCCAGCTGATGTAAAAATGATAGGCATAGAGGTATCCCGCCTGTCCGAAGGCAAGCCCCCAGGCTGAGCGGCAGTTGTGAAGGCGGACTCCCAAAGAGTTGCCCCGTGTACCGAAAAGGAGGGCAAAGATGGAAACTCGCTCCAAGGATTCATTCTCTCTCGCTGGCCCCAACTTGGCTTGAGGCCCGATCTTCTTGTCGGGGTGGAAAAGAAACCAGATGACAACAAACAGCAGGTTTGCGGCACCGATCCAGTAAAAGATGGATCGCCAGCCGAAACTAGCCAAGAGAAAGGCACAGACGGCCGCACCGACAGCGCTTCCCACCTGGCTCCCGGAGAAGGCAAATCCCAGAGCGGTGGAACGCTGTTCCGAGCGAAACCATTTCGAGATGGTGGAGCCCTGTGCCGGAATCAACATGCTGTGCCCGATTCCAAAGACGGCCCGAAACAGGAAAAGGCCAAGGGCGGTGCTCGCCAGAGGCAGAGCTATGGTGGAAAGGCTCCACACGCCGGCTCCCAGACCCAGAACGATCCACGATCCGAATCGATCCACCACAGGACCTATGATCAACTGACAGGCCGTGTAGGCCCAGTTCCATCCCGAGAGGACGTAGCCCATGGTGACAGGGGAGATGTCGAACTCTTTCATCAAGGTGGGAGCTGCTATGCCCAGGGAGATCCGAACCACACTGCTCATGGCGAGAGCCCCAAAGCAAAGCCCCACCACACCCCACTTTTGCCGACCTCGTCCCTTCGAATTGTCCATGTTCCGATGCCTCTTGAAGAGTTCGTGGATTGTAACGCGCTGGGCGCGCAGAGAAAAGAGAAAAGAAAGGACACCTCTGAAGTTCGAATTCCGAATCTGTTTTGGATTTGGAATTTTGGATTTGGAATTTCCACAGACCGCTGACCGCGGTCTGTGGTCTGTGGCTTCCCCTTGCAAACCGAGTCTTTTCTGTTTAGATTGAGTGCGCCATGTCATACGGAAAGATAGGACAACCTTTGGGGCGCATAGAGGGACCCGCCAAGGTCACCGGAGAAGCCAAGTATACGGCCGATGTGTTGCTGCCGGGCATGATCTGGGGCAAGGTCTTGAGAAGCCCTCTCCCCCACGCCAAAATTGTCTCCATCGATACCCAAGAGGCCGAACAAATGCCGGGAATTCTTGCCGTACTCACCGCCAAGGACCTGCCCGACCTGCTGACTGGGCGACTGGTGTATGACATGCCGGTGTTGGCCATAGATCGGGTGCGATTCATTGGTGAGAAAGTGGCGGTGGTGGCTGCAGAGGATCCCGATATGGCCGAGGATGCGCTGGCCTCCATTGACGTGGAATATGAAGAGATGCCTGCTGTCTTCGACGCCCATGAGGCCATGAAATCCGAGGCCCCACTGCTGCATCCCGATTATCGATCCTATGCTCACGCTCCCCAGAAGTTTTTTTCGGATATCCCCAACGTCCACTCTCACGTGACTTGGAAACTGGGTGATATCGACAAGGGATTTGCTCTGGCCAAACGGGTCTTCGAACACACCTTTAACACACCCGCTGTACATCAAGGCTATATCGAGCCTCACGCCTCGGTTGTGGCCATCGATCCCGATGGCCGGGTCAATGTCTGGATCAGCAACAAGATGCCGGTGCGGGCACGAGAGCTTTTGGCCGACGTGATCGAGATCCCTGAGGAGCGGATTGTGGTCCATTTGGCCCAGATCGGGGCGGATTTCGGAGGCAAGGGCTCCCTGATGGATGCGCCGCTTTGTTATCATCTGGCAAAGCGGACCGGTCGACCGGTGAAGATGGTCATGACTTATACCGAGGAGCTCATGGCCGGTAATCCCCGACATCCCACCAGCATCTTTTTGCGCACGGGGGTCACCGAGGAAGGCCAGATTGTGGCTCGCCAGGCCAAAGTGGTTTTCAACAGCGGCGCCTACGCTGCATTCAAGCCCGTTCCCTTTGTCAATATTCCAGGCGCCAAGGACGCAGCAGGAGTCTACGGGACACCCCACATCAGGATCGATGCCTACTCCGTGTATGCGAACTGCGTTCCCAGTGGCCACTTCCGGGCTCCGGGAGATCTCCAGGTGAACTTCGCTGTGGAGTCCTCGATGGATATGATCGCTGAAGACCTGGGCCTGGATCGACTCGAATTTCGCAAGCAAAACTTGCTGAAGGACGGGGATTGGGTGCCGGGCGGTCCTCAACTGGAAGAGGTGAGGGTGGCTGAGACGCTGGCGGCGGCGGTCAAGGCATCCTCCTGGAACCAGCCCAAATCCCAACCCAACCGAGGCCTTGGCTTGGCCGTCTCCCATCGCCTGATTGGCACCGGTGAAGCGAACACCCAGCTCACCCTGGAAGAGGATGGAACCATCCAAGTGCTCACGCCCGTGCCGGAAGTGGGGACGGGTGCCCATACGATTCTGCAACAGATCGTGGCTGAAACACTCTTTCTTTCCCTGGATCAGGTCCGGGTTGAGACGGCTTCGGAGATTTTCAAGACCGATTCCGGTTCAGGGGCCAGCCGCGTCACCTACGTGGGGGGACAGGTTGTTCAGCAGGCAGCCGGGGAATTAATGAAGTTGATCCTGGCGGCTGGCGCAAAAGGCTTGGGTTGCGCGGAAAACGAAGTCGTGTTCGAAGGTGGCCGTGTGGTGCACAGTGAATCGGATGGCAGTCTCTCGTTAGCCGAGGTGGCCAAGATGGGAGGCGATGGCAAGTCTGCCTTGCGGGTGAAGAAATCGCTCAACCTTTCCGAAGGTCCTCCGATGACCACATTCACCGCTCAGGTGGTGGAGCTTGAGGTGGACCCGGAGACGGGCCAGATCAGGTTGCTGGATGTTGTGACCGCCCATGATGTGGGGACCATCATCAACCCACTGGGCCACCAGGGACAAATCGAGGGAGGTCTTCTTCAGGGAGTTGGCTTTGGCCTGATCGAAGAGCTAAGGATGGAAGATGGGCAGGTCTCGACCTTGAATCTGGGAGACTACAAGCTTCCCAATATCCGAGACATCCCACCGCTCACGACGGTGCTTGTCGAGGAGGAATTGGGGCCCGCCCCCTTTCACGGTAAGGCCATTGGAGAGAGTAGTATTACCCCCACCGGTGCCGCTATCGCCAATGCGGTGTATGACGCCGTGGGAGTACGCTTCCACGACTTACCCATTACCGCCGAGAAGGTGTATTGGGCGTTGCAGCAACACAGCGGGGGGGAAGGATGACTCACACCATCCGCCTGAATGTGAATGGCAAGGAGCACACGGTGGAGGTGCCCTCACGACGGCTTCTGATCGATTGTCTACGCTATGACCTGGGCCTGACCGGGACCAAGGAAGGATGCAGCGTTGGCGTTTGCGGAGCCTGCACGGTTCTCATGGATGGAAAGCCCATCAGTTCCTGCCTGGCTCTGGCCCTGTTTGCTGATGGAAAGGAAATAGTCACCGTCGAGGGGCTGGCTCGGGAGGACCGTCTCGACCGGGTGCAACAGGCCTTCATCGACTATGGAGGGTTTCAGTGCGGAATCTGCACCCCGGGGATGGTGGTTACCGCAAAGGCTCTTCTGGATGAGAATCCTGATCCAACCGTCGATGAAATCAAAGAGTGGATGATGGGCAATCTCTGCCGCTGTACGGGCTACTACAAGATTATTGAGTCGATTCAGGGGGCCACGGCGCTAGAGCCAGGCGGGGAATAGCGATGAGGGCCTTTGAGTATCGCGAACCCGACAACCTGGAAGAAGTGCTGAGCCTGCTGCACGATCATGGAGAGGATGCCAAGATCATCGCCGGCGGCACGGCTCTGGTGATCATGCTCAACCAGCGCTTGATCATGCCCTCCTATCTCATCAGTTTACGCAAGCTGGCTGGCCTGAATTCTGTGGACTCTGCGGACGGTGCTCTGCAGCTGGGAGCTCTGGTGACTCACCGTGAAATGGAGACTTCTCCTGTCATTCGTGATCAGATCCCGGTTCTGGCTGAGACCTTTCGGCAGGTCGCAACCCTGCGGATCCGCAACATGGCCACGGTGGGAGGAACTCTGGCCCACGCTGATCCCAGCCAGGACTCACCCGTTACCCTGATGGCGTTGGACGCCCGAGTCGGACTCTCCTCCAGTGGAGGAAGCCGGGAGGTTCCTCTGGATGAGTTTTTTACCGATTATTACGAGACCGTTCTGCAGCCCGATGAGCTGCTCACCCATGTGCAGGTCCCTTTACCCAAACCTCATACGGGCAGCATCTATCTGAAGTTTCTACCCAAGACGGAGGATGATTACGCGACGGTAGGAGTGGCAGCGAGTGTGGAGATTGAACCCTCCTCCCAGCTGTGCCGGGAGTGTCGTATTGTCCTGGGGGGTGTGGCTCCCACGCCTTTGCGCGTCAAGGAGGCTGAGGCGTTGCTTTCAGGGCAGAAGTTGGCTCCCGAGCTTCTGCACAAGGCGGCCTCTGTGGTTCAGGAGCATACCGATCCCATCAGTGACTCTCGCGGTGCAGCCGATTACAAGCGCGAGATGGCGGGAGTCTGTGTGCGCAGGGCGCTGGAGCAGGCCTGGCAAAGGGCCCTTACAGAATCTCCATGAAGTTCGAACAGACCTGCACGATCGCCGCCGGCCCACTGAAGGTGTGGAACTTTCTGATCGATATGGAGAACGTCAGTCGCTGTCTGCCCGGCGTCGAGAGCATGACACTGGTTGATGAGGATACCTACGAAGGAATCTTCAAGATCCGCGTGGGTCCCATTGCACTCAAATTCAAAGGAACCCTTCGAGTCGAGGAGAGAGATCGTGACAACTGGCACGTGGGCATGCGGGTGGAGGCCAAGGATCGCCGGCTGGGTGGGGGAGTGCGGGCATACCTGGAGGTGGATCTGGTTGAGAAGGGATCCGATGAGACTCAGCTGAATGTGAAGCTCGAGTCTCACGTGCTGGGCAAGATCGGTGAGTTTGGACAGCCCGTGATGCGTAAGAAGACCGATGCCCTCTTGCAGGAGTTCGCCCGTCAGGTCAGCCAGGAGTTAACTAGCCCGGATTATGCATAAATTTTCTACTATGGCGCCCAAACCATCCGCCCTGACTGCGTTGCGCGACCCGCAAGCGGGTACCCCGCGGGCTTCTCGACGTACCGTACAGTACGTCTGCGGTGCCCTCGGTCGCGCGTGGCGCAACGCACTCAGGACGGCGTTTTCGGCGCCTCGCTACGAAAACCTATGCATATTCCGGGCTACTGGAGATCAGGGATAGTGCGTCCTTTAGCCGGTTTGCTACTTCTGTTGGTGGTCTCGCTTCCTGCAGCCAGGCAAGCATTGCTTGCCGGCCAGGACTCTCCCTCTGAAGGGGAAGCGATCCCCTCTCCGGAAACCCGTGCCATCGCCTATTTGGCCCATGAAGTCCCTCTCTGGTCCAGGGAGAACCACTGCTTCTCCTGTCACAACAACGGAGACGGGGCACGAGCTCTCTATACAGCCCGGAGACTCTCCTATGCCGTACCGGAGTCATCTCTTACCGAGACCACCCAGTGGCTTACTCGGCCCCTGGAGTGGGACGACAATCGAGGCGAACCCGGATTCAGCGATAAGAGGTTGGCCCGGATTCAGTTTGCGGCTGCTCTTGTTGAGGCCTTTGAGGCCGGCCTGATCGATAACCGGGAGGTCCTTGTTCAGGCAGCTGAATCGCTTCTACCCTATCAACAAGAGGATGGATCCTGGCAGGTCGATGTGGAAGCGGTTGTAGGCTCTCCGGTGACCTATGGAACTCCCCTGGCCACCTCTATGGTGCGAAAAACGCTGGAGAAAGCCGATGCTTCCCGCTTTGCCACGGCCATTGCCCGGGCCGATGACTGGTTACTCGAGACAGCCGTGAAGAGTACTCTTGATGCGGCCGCAGTGGTCATCGCTCTGGAGGATCGCTCTGATGCGCGGGCACAGGTTAAGATTGGCCAGTGTCTGGAGCTGATTCTGGGCGGGCAGGCCAGCGACCGAGGATGGGGACCCTATCGGAACTCCCCTTCTGAACCCTTTGATACGGCAGTTGTTTTGCTGGCTCTGCTTTCCGTGAGAGATCGTCCCCAGATTGAGAAGTTGATCGAACAGGGTCGGACTTACCTGCTTGAGACCCAACTTCCCGTGGGCGGCTGGCCTGAGACCACCCGGCCCTCCGGAGCGCAAAGCTATGCCCAGCACATCTCGACTTCGAGCTGGGCAACGCTGGCTCTTCTTTTATCTAGGAAAGATCCTAAACGGTAGGGACACCGTTGTCGTGGTGATCCGCTCTTCAACCCGCTCGAAAACATCCACCTCGAAGGGACGGTTGATCCTGTTGCCGGCAAGGTCTTCCAGGGTGGTATCGACCGAAAGGGAATAATCACCTGCTCTCCAAGGTTGTTGGGGAGTGAACCCCCAGCGGGTCTCGTTGCGATCGACCTGGATCGATCCTTCAACAAAGTTTCCCTGGGTGTCCATGACCTCCAGTAAACGCATGAGCAGTCCATGGTCCAGGGGCTCGGGAAACTCAACGGAGAGAGGTTGAACGCTCCCGGCCTGTGGGGCGGTGAGCAGCCAGCTCTCGGGATCGGGAGTTTCCCGATCGGCCGCAACCACCGAAAAGACCTTCTTGAAATCCTCCTTGAGGGACTTTCCCCGGGCGTCACGCCAATCGCGGTCGATGACCAGGGCATAGGTTTCTCCTTCTTTGATGGAAGGTCCCACTTCTTCATAAGGCACGAGACCCCTTTTGATCCGCCCCGGATCAAACAGGAGTGTCAGTCGCTTTCCCTCACGGTCCCACAGTTCCTCATCCAGTTCCAAAAAGGGGAAATCGACGGGGTCCCCTCTCTCGTCGAGCAAATGAATTCGGCTATAGGCTTCGCCGCGACTCATGGGAGCTGAGAAGTGAAGATAGAATTTGAGCTGGTTTTCGGGTAATCGGTTTGTCGAAGGATACACATGTTCTACGGTGGTCGAGACAATGGCTTCCGATTCTGGGATGTCAAACCGGAAGGTGATGGGCTCAGAAGCCGAGGTAAAAACAGCCCGGTAACGCAGGCCCGGTTGCAGAGGAAACCGGGGCTGGAAAACCAGGGCATCGCCCTCGATCCTGTAAGAGCCAAGAATGGGGGGGAGAGCGTCGTCAAGGGAGCCGGAATCGACATAAACGGCGAATAATGTGTGCCATTGATCGGTTCCAAAATGGGTGGCCTGAGTGCTGATCTTCCCGATCTGATCCCAACCCACGACTTTAAAGAGGGGATGGGTACTTTGTGGGTTCTCCAATCGGATGGCGATGGTATTGGGAAGCCCAGAAGCGGAGAGGAGGGTGAGGGCGAGGATTCCCGCCCCCACAAAAAGTCTCTCGATCGATCTCACTTCTTTCCCTTAAGGAAGGGCAATCGTTTTGAGATCCAATGAACCGCTGTCGGTGCTGACCAGGATCAAGGCGCTGGTCTCGTCCAAACGGTCCAGTTGTTGCACACCCTTGAGGTGATCGATGGTCTCATAGGGCACGCCTCGAATATCCGTACGCTCGGTAATGGCCTCGTAGCTGTCGAGACCTTCGGCGGTGATCTTCATGACACCGCGGCTGCTGTTGTTCATCAGGATGAACTGGGAGCCGTCCTTTTCATAAACGATCATATCCAGAGGACGGTTTCGATTGCCCAGTTCCGCGATGGTGGTGCCCATGACCTTTGCGCCTGCGGTGAGAGAAGAGACAGGAAATTTCACCAGGGGCGTACAGGTGTATGCCGCCAGGATGTAGGGCTCGTTCTCAATTTCGTAGGAGACGAAAGTGCGAACCGGAGCGTTGGTTTCGAAACGCCCGTGGGCGCCATGGTAAATCTCAACGCTGGCGCCGCTGCCGGCCTTGTCAAAGGGAAAAGGGATGGAGTGCAACTTGGAGGCGAATTCTTCGTTGGAAAGCCCTGCGATGAAGACCCTGTCGTCGACAAAGGCCAGGTCGGTGATGGCTTCCAGTCGAAGGCTCTGGCCTCGGCGATTCTTGGCCTCGGGGTCAGGAGCATTGGGGAGGGTGACCCGGGCGTGTTTCACGTTTTCCAGGGAGAACTCCTCGAGTTTTCCGGAGGCGTCGACTCGTAGGATCAAGGGAGTGGCGTCCGGACCTCGGCCACGAGAGACCGACAGATAGACCCTCTTGGAGGCCGGGTTGACGGCCATATCATTAATGAGGATTTGATCGGCCGAGGTTCCCAGCAGGGCGGCCACCTTTTCGTTGATTCCTGAGATGTCGATCCGGCCAGGGGAACTGGAGACCGTGTCCTCTGTGGCCAGAGCGAAGATTGCGGCTCCCATGGAATCGCCGACAAAGAGGACTCCATCCGGTCCGAAGGCCAGTGGTCCGGCCGATTGGAGTTCGGCCTTACCCGCTTTGAGACTGGAGGAGTAATCAATGGAGACGGCCGCGGTAGTAAACAGTACGGCCATCAGAAGCGCACACAGACCCATACGAGATTGGTTAAGACTCATTTTCTCTCCTTCCATGATTGAAAAGGTTTGTCCGACTTTCCCATCTTGGACTCCCCAAGTCAAGTGTATTGTTAGCCTGTGGCTCTAACAGTCAATAAAAAGCAGTCGGGAGAATTTGGGGACAGTCCCGCTGAATTCGGAGAATTCTTGGGACTGTCCCCAAGATTCTCCCCTAGCGGGTCCTGTTCACCGCATCCACCAGCTCCTTCCACTCCAGCACACGGCCATGCCCAGGGACAATCCGATTCACTCTCCAGCGAGCCTTGGTAACGGCATTGTAAAAATCGATGCCTTCGGGAGGAACGCGGGCAGGGCCGCTCTGTTCGGGAATAATTTGAAAAGTATCGCTCTGAATCTGAAACAGATCGCTCTCGAAGATGAGTCGTTCTTTGGGCAGATAAATGGCCAGAAAACCATTGGCATGGGGATTGGGAACGTGTATGAGCTCTACGGTCCGGGTGCCGTCTGTAATGGTTTTTCGATCGGTGACCGTCTCGATCTGAGGCTCTATTTGGGACTCAAAAAGGCGGTCGGGTTTCAGGGTGTGAGGTAAGGTCAGGATTTCCCGGATCACCTCTTCGTTGTTGGCGTGGGTGACGATGGTTGCCCCTTCGGCGGCGTAGGTGCGAATCCCACCGGTATGATCGGAGTGGTGGTGACTGGTGACCAGGTAGCGGATGGGCTTGTCTCCGACGGTCTCACGGATCTGGCGAATGACCTCCAGGGACTGCACCTCGTTGTTGGGTCCCTCCGCCACCAGAATAAAATCCTCGAATTCCACCCACATATTGTTCATGCCCACGCCTTCACCAAAGTACACGCCCTTGGCCAGTTCAGCGGGAAGGACGGGGAGTCTGTCTGAATGGGCCAGGGATTGGGCTCTTTCCTGAAGCCCCTCCGGAATCACAAAACGATCTTCCGGAAGGTCACCGTTAATCGTCACTTCAGCCCATTCCTTGATTTCAGTGACCTCATCCATTTCCTTGGTGATCTCGGAGAAGGGAAGTTTGACGTCTCCGACATCTCGATAGTCTGAGAAGGTTCGCTCTTTGGCCAAATCTCCATAGGGGTTTCGATCCTCCGTGAACTTCAGCTTTGAAATCAAGTGGGTGGTGTCGTCCACGTAAACGTCGTAGTAGACGGCGTCGATGAATTGCAGGCTGACGATGTGATGAGGTGTTCCATCGACCGCGGCCTCACTGATTCCCTTAATACTGCTCTCTATCCTCAGAGCATGGACCAGGAACTTTGCAATATCGCGGTCCCACTCGATCCGGTATCTTTGCAGTTGTGTCGCTTCCAGAGGTCTTAGTGCCGACCCGAAGACATCACGGTAGCCGCCCTTGTTCCAGTCCGCTAACTGAATGGCCTCCCTTGGACCGGTTAAATTGACCTCTCGAGGACCGTCAAAATCGATCATTTGCGTGAAGGGTCCGGGAGAACCCATGAGCAACCGATCTGTTGTCACGTGTCCCTGTCCAAGAGAGTTTCTTGTTCGGGTCCCCTTGCGGGTGATGGTTTCAATCGCCTCCAGTTCCTGAAGCCCACCCATGGCCTCAGCGGCCTCTTCCAGCACCTGCCGACCCTGGACCTCAGGAGGCAGTGGGGCGCAGTTCAGTTGAAACAGAACGATGAGCAGGGTGAAACACAGAGATGCCACACTTTGGGTTTTCATTCAGAGCCTTTCCATGGTTGTGCTTCTCCTCGATCTTTCAGAGCCTCGCCCCTGGGTCGGAAAGAGACGATGCAACGAGTAAGCTTTTACTATGAAGCTGGGAAAAGGGCAAGGACTGGCACGCTTTGCGCGCGTTTCAGGTTCCAAGTTTGAAGTTCCAGGTTCCAAGCTTGAATGATTTTTTTCCCTCCTGGTCTGTTGTCCGAAGTCTGCGCTCAGTCCTCAGTCCTCTTTTCCGGTCTGCGGTCTGTGGTCTGCGGTTTGTGTCCTACTGTCAGTTGTCAGCTGTCAGTTGTGCGAGCCCTTCGCCATAATCTCTTCAGTAGGCCCCACAACCTCAGTTAGGAAACGGACCCACTCGACGGCCACGATATCGTCAGCCAGTGCAATCGGAGGTTGTCCGAAGCCCGACATATAGCTGATGGGACAGCAGTGATAGCGATCTGGAATTTGTACCAGGTAAGCGGTCAGGCCCTGTTTTAGAAATCCGCTGTAGAAGCGGTAAGCTTGCTCGGGGAGAAGATATAGATCGTTGTCGGTAAAAGTGATGAGAAAGGGCGGTGCCGACGGATTGAGATAGTTCTGGGGCGAGGCCTGTGCCAGGATCGCAGGATCGGTGCCAAAGCCTTGCTCCAGGCCGGTGGGAATCTGTCCGGGTTCCGGCCAGGCTTCCAAGTCATAAATTCCCGAAGCTGGGATGACTCCCTTGATGGCACCGGGCGGAACTCCTTCCGCTTTCAGATATTGAGTATCAAGGGCCAGTAAAGCCACCAGATGGCCACCTGCTGAATGACCATTGATGACGATCCTCTCTCGGTCGATTCCGTAGCGCGAGGCATTCTCGTAAACCCAGGCAAAGGCACGGGCCACGTCTTGGACATGGGTAGGGTGCTTGATGGCTGGAGAGAGCCGGTAATTCGTAGAAGCAATACCCCATCCCAGACGACCCAGAACCGTCACCAACGTATCCAGGTTCTTATCGCCGACTCTCCAACGGCCCCCATGGACATAAAAGAGGAGAGGAAAATGGGTCTTGCCTTCCGGAAGGTAGAGGTCCAGAGCATTGAGCTTGGGATCGGCTCCGGTGCCCTGGTAATATTGAATATCCTTGATCATTCTCATCTGGGGAGAAGCCATTGCGGGAACAGCTCTGGGCCCGCCTTCGGGCCAAACAGCATGAAAGCTTCTGATGAACGATCCATCTTGAACGTTCTTCACAAACCCAACCATGGCCGGACCCAGCAGATCCTCAACCTGAACGATTGGAGTTCCATTCAGATCTCTTATCGGGACTTGTTTCCCGATTGTGGCGACCACGTTGTTATGGTCCCGTGCCGGGAGTTTCACCAAATGGGCTGGTCGGTTGTGGTTGAGTAACAGGGAATAAAAGGTTTTTGCCTGCTCATCAAATCCGAACAGGTCGTTGTTTACATAAGTAATGAGGAAGGGCGGCGTATTGGGGGCGGCATTCCTCACCTTCAGTGCCGGCGAAGCCTCACCCAGGCTCTCGCGGTCCTTTCCGAAGACCTGTTCCCTGATATCGGGCCCGCTTCCTACCCGATACACATTGACCAAATCGTACATACCGCTGATGGTGATGACCCCCTTAATCCTGTCCGGGGAGAGGCCTTCCTTTTTCAGATATATCGGATCCAGAGCCAACAAAGACACCAGATGTCCCCCGGCGGAATGTCCGGCAATGAAGATATTGTCGGGGTCAATACCGTAGTGGGCGGCATTCTGGTAGATCCAGGCAAAAGCGCGCGCCACATCCTGAATTTGAGCGGGATGTTTGGCCCCTGGGTAGAGCCTGTAATTGATCGAGGCAACGGCCATCCTGCGGGAGAGGAACAGGTCAATGAAATTCACCAGCCCCTCCGGGGACTTGTCTCCACTTCTCCAGGCGCCGCCGTGGACAAAGAAGATCAGAGGCAGGTTGGATTCGCCCTCGGGCAGATACAAGTCCAGAATATGAAAGTCTGGATCAGCCTCGCGACCGGAAAAATACTGAATATCGCCCACAACACGTCGGATCACCTGAGGTGATGCTCCCAGTGCGGTGACGCTCCACAGCGCCAGCATCATCCAAGCGACCGGTCTTATGTCAAAAACCATGCTTCGTCGACTCACGGTGGTCCCCTCCTTTTTGGATTTTCAACTTTTAAAGGAACAGAAGGTCTCCAGGAAACTTATCCGCTCCAGGGTTCCCTGTCAATGTCCCACAAACTCATTTTGGACAGCTCATTTGAGGAAGCGTATCCTAAGCCCGGATGATGCATCATCCGGGCTAGTGTTCCATCGATTCACTCATTCATCGGAGGAGAGGCCATGGCCCAAAACTCTTACGATCTGATCATTGTCGGGACGGGGACAGCAGGAACCATCCTGGCCGCCCGTATCGCCCAGCATGGCGTCCATCCTGGAAGCGGGGAACCCCTGAGAATCGCCTCCATTGAGGCAGGCCCCTACTGGAAGGGGGCGCAGCGCCCCGGCTACGGTATCCCACTGCGCCGCCAGATGATGACCAACCTCCAGGCAGGGACCCGTTTCCATGTTTGGCCTTCAGGTTTCGCCAAGGTCGTGGGAGGATCCTCGGTCCACTGGGGCAATGCGGCTCTTTTCCCTTTCGATACCGACTATCTGCGCTGGCAGAACGAAACGGGTGTGGATTGGACCAAGGATAACCTCAAGGAAGCGGTCACTGAGATTACCGAGATGTACAACTACCACCAGGCTCCGGACGCCACCTTGGGTCAGGGCAATCTGTTGTTTCGGGAGGCGGCTCGTGAACAGGGTTACACGGTGACCCGTTTTCCCATGGCCCGGACCAACTGCATCTACTGTGGGTACTGTGGCAGCGCCTATATGTGTAAATACGATAGTAAATCCTCTTCCCGAAACTATCTACCCATCGCCGAGAAGCAGGGTGTCCAGATTATTGCCGACACGGAAGTGTCGAGGATACTGATCGAGAAAGTTGGAGAACGGGGCAGAGTTTCAGGTATCGAATATCGACGGGGCAGCGAGAGGGGAGAGCTGAGGTCTTCCAAGGTGCTGGTCTGTTCGGGTGTCATCAATACCCCGATGTTGTTGATGCGTTCCGGCTATGGCTCCAGAGAGCTTCTGGGAGACAAGCTGCTGGTGGAGAATCCCAATGTGGGCAACCACTACAATACGGACCAGACCATTGCCATCCGTGCTTTTTCCGACCAGCCTCTTATGGAAGCGGGTCGCGGAACCAACAACGGAGATTACATTTTCGAGCAGGGCATGCCGGATGGGGATTTCAACTTGATGATCAGCTCCAATTACTCGAATCGACTGATCCTGCCCCAGCAAGCGGCGCTCAGTGAATTTGCGCCGGACTTCGGGTCGGACCACAAAGAATACATGAGAACGGCCTGTACCCGCATTTCAGGCATTCTGGTGCACCAGACCGGACCTAAGAATTCTCGAGGGCGAGTGGAGCCGGACGGTACCGTGAGCTACAGCAGCGACCCTCGAATGGTCAAGCGGTTCGAAGAAGGGGTAGAGATCTCCAGAGCTCTTCTGAAGGGGATGGGTTTTAAGCGGATCAGTGAGGTTCGCGGCCTCGATGAACGGGTCCGCACTTACCGGGGCAACGTGCACGCTATGGGGTCCTGCCGTGCCGGTGTGGAGCCTAAGGACTCGGTGGTCAATGAGCGTTTCCACTCCCACGACATTGAGGGCTTGCTGATTTGCGATGGGAGCGTCATACCCCGCTGCGGCTCAAGTGAGGCCTGCATCCCCATTGCCACCGTGGCGGCCTTTGCCTGGCGCCGAATCGTGGAGGATCACTTCTCCAGGGTCTGAGCACCAGGTCGGTACAGCGTTTTCCCCTCCAGCTCCAGATAGGGGCGAATCGAATCGGCAATTTCCTGGAAATGCTCGGGCAGCACTGCCTGAAATCCATCAGAGAGCGCCTCCTCAGGGTGAGGGTGCACCTCCACCATCACGCCATCTGCTCCTGCGGCAATGGCTGCTTTGCACATCGGTAAAATCAGCGATTTCACTCCGGTTCCATGAGTGGGATCCACGATGACCGGGAGATGAGTCCACTCCTTCATCAGGGCAACAGCCGACAGATCCAGAGTGTTGCGTGTGGAATCCTCGAAACTGCGAATGCCCCGTTCGCACAAAATGACGGAAGGGTTACCACTGCTCAAGATATATTCAGCCGACATGAGTGCTTCCTTGATTGTGCACATCATGCCCCGTTTGAGCAGCACGGGACGATTGACTTTCCCCAGTTTTTTGAGCAGGGAAAAGTTTTGCATATTGCGGGCCCCGACCTGCATCACGTCTGCGTATTCCGCCACCAGATCTACATTTTCCGGCGAGAGAATCTCGGTAACCACCGGGAGGCCTGTCTCCTGGCGGGCTTGGGCCAGGAGTTTCAATCCCTCATGCTCGAGTCCTTGAAAGCTGTAGGGTGAAGTTCTCGGCTTAAAGGCTCCTCCCCGGAGCATGTTGGCCCCCGACTTTTTGACCGCCCGTGCAACTTCAATAATCTGTGTTTCGCTCTCCACGGAGCAGGGGCCGGCGATCAGGGCGAAGCCACCACCCCCAATCTGCACACCGTTGACCTCGATCACGGTCGGTTCGCGGTGCATTTCCTGGGAGGCGAGCTTGAAAGGTTTGAGGATGGGGATGACGCTTTCCACTCCCTCGTAGCCCACCAAACTTTCCAGAGCACTTTTACCGCGTTCGTCTCCAATGGCCCCGATAACGGTGTGTTCGACTCCACGAATGGGGTGAGGCTTGTAGCCCAGATCCTGGATCCGTTCCATGACCCGTTCGATCTGCTGGGGTGAAGCGTCTCCCTGCATCACGATGATCATGTGAAGCTCTCCTGTCGATTCAGCCCTTCTACTCTAGAGAGGAAACCCGCTCTTCGTAGCTGATGATGGTGTCCACGATGCCAATCTCGACTCGGCGATTGTCGGCTCGTGCCGCTGCACTGGAGCCGGGCACGATCGGTCTGGACTTTCCGAAACCCTTGGAGGTGATGATCTCCGGAGCAATGCCGTTCTCGGTCAGGTATTCGCGTACCGTCTGAGCCCGCCTTTCCGAGAGATCCAGGTTGTATTCCTCAGAACCGATGTCGTCGGTGTGACCATAGACGTAGATCCCGTAATTTCTGGAGGTCAGCAAGATACCGACGATTTTACTCAACAGTTCCCGATTCTCCGGTCTCAGGGTGGCCTTGTCGAAGTTGAACTGCATGGAGTCGCTTCCCAGACTCATGACCAATCCCAGAGCAGTTCTGCGGGTTTCCACAATCTGGTTGAAAGCCGTGTGTAAACGGTCGAGGTCCTCGTCTCTTTCCCTGCGGATGCGCTCCTGCTCTTCCCGGGCTCGTTGCGCTTCTTCCTGAGCCAGTGACCTTTCTTCCCGGGCTCGTTGAGCTTGTTCCTGGGCCAGTGACATCTCTTCCTGGGCCAGTTGTGTGTCCTGTTGGGCCCTTTCAGTTTCCTCTCGAGCGAGCACTGCCGTTTTTTCGGCTGCGGCCTGAGCTGCTTCCGCCTGGAGCCGACCTTGAGCAGCCTCCAGGGCATTTTCTTCGGCCTGAGATGCTCGTGTGCTGGCGGCTTCCGACTTCTCGGCGACCTCTTCCAGCTCCTTCATGGCCTGTTCCAGTTGCTGGTTGACAGCGTTCACCTGTTCGCTCAGTTCGGTGAGACGGTTCATGAAGAGGTATCCCAGGATTCCCAGGACGGCGATTCCTAACGTTATCAAAAGGAAGGTGCGCAGTAGAGATTTAGCGGAGAATGCCATCGGCTTAGTCCTATTGTAGCCTAATTTGCCGCAATCCGTGCGGCCTCATATTTTTCTCTTCCAACCCATCTCTACCCAGGATGATTTTCATTGCTTTTCCGGATGGGAAAAATTAGCATCTATAGCAGAAAAGAGGGAGGAGATATGAACAGGTTACTAGTTCTTGGATTGTTTCTCATCGGATCAGCAGCTGTAGTGGACCATCCCCATTTTGGTAAGACGGTCACCGCGAGTCTTCCGGGACCCGTCGAACTGAGCGTGCGCTATTCGACGGTGCCTGCCCAAGAGATGGACACGGAGGGTGCTCCGCTCGGGAAGTTCCTCAACCCGCGGGCACCGATTCTGCAATTGTCGGAAACCGTCAGGTTGGGATCCACAGAGATCCCCAGCGGAAACTACACCATCGGTCTCATTAAGAATGGGTCAGACGATTGGACCCTGGCCTTGCATCCTGGCCGACTGCGTCAGAAAGAAGTTGCGGTGACGCCAAATATCATCCTGCTCAACACCCTGTCCTCTCGTTCCAGTGGTCGATCCGACCACCTGGTGATTGATTTCAATCCAGGGACAGGGAGGTTTGAGGGGAAAGTGGTGCTCACCCTTCATTGGGGCACCCTCTTTTTGGCAGCGGAGATTAGTCGATAGAAGGGAGAGTGAAGCTCATGAGAGAAAGACAAAAAGAAATGTGGTTCAGGAAGACCTGCATGACGGCTTGGGCCGGCATGTGCCTGGGGTCGATGTTGATGGGGCAAGCTCCAGCCAGCGGCAAGCAGGAGCTTCGACTGGACCTGATTCAACTTCCACCAGGATTTCAGATCAGCGTCTATGCTCGGGGCGTCTCGGGTGCTCGATCCATGACGCTGGGCTCCAGGGGCACTCTTTTCGTCGGTACGCGCGGGGAAGGCTCCGTATACGCGGTTTTGGATCAGGACGGAGACCAGGAGGCGGAGGAGGTTCTCACCCTGGCCAGCGGATTAAACACTCCCAACGGGGTTGTTTTTCGGGATGGAGATCTTTACGTTGCTGAGACCCATCGGGTGTGGCGTTATCAGGACATCGAATCTCATCTCCGGAGTCCCTCCCAGCCCGTGCTCATCCTGGACAACCTGCCCGAGGATCGGCGTCACAGTTGGAGATATATTGGCTTTGGACCCGACGGCTGGCTCTATGTTCCGGTTGGAGCACCCTGTAATGCTTGCCGCCCGGCAGACGAGCGCTATGCCTCTTTGCTGCGCATGAGGCCCGACGGAACGGAGCTGGAAGTGTTTGCCCGCGGTATTCGAAACACGGTGGGTTTTGACTGGCATCCGGAAACCGAAGAACTTTGGTTTACCGATAATGGCCGGGATTGGTTGGGGGATGATCGCCCTCCGGATGAACTCAACCGTGCCACCGGTGCCGGACTCCACTTTGGCTATCCTTACTGTCATGGAGGGGATATTCCCGATCCCGAATTTGGCCAGGAGCGGGGCTGCCAGGAATTTACTCCTCCTGCCCGCAAACTGGGTCCCCATGTGGCCGCCATCGGCATGCGTTTTTACACCGGGGACATGTTTCCCGAGGAGTATCGGAATCAAATCTTCATTGCCGAACACGGTTCCTGGAATCGAGCCGAACCTTTGGGCTATCGGCTCAGCCTGGTTCGTCTGGAGGAGGGGCAAGTGACGGCCTACGAAGTGTTCGCAGAAGGATGGCTGCAGGACGACGGCCGCCCCTGGGGCCGGCCCGTGGATGTGCTGGTGATGCCCGATGGCGCCCTTTTGGTCTCCGACAACCAGGCCAGCGTCATTTACCGGATTACCTACCAGCCTTGACTAAGCCCGGACTTTGCATCATCCGGGCTAGCCTTCAATTATCTGCTTCAGCCAGAGGTTTGCCCAGGTGTTCCAGATCTGAATCTTCAAAGGTGTAAGCGGGCCCGACGGCCTCGACCCCGAAATCCCTGGCCAGGGACTCCTGGAGCACGACGACCTTTCCACCCACCATGGTCATCAAGGGGCGAATTTTCAAGATGTCATCGACCGGAACCGTCAAGTAGTCTCGGTCGATAATCAGCAGATCGGCAAACTTTCCTACCTCGATCGTTCCGAAGTCCTCGAGACCTCGAGCGGAAATGGCTCCGTTCCGGGTGCCCGAGAAAATTGCCAGCGCAGGTGTCATCCCGAGCTCGACAATTCCTTCAATCGCCATGAGCGTGCCGATGCCGGGCTCCTGCCAGACATATTGGACTGGGATATCGACGTAGTAGGATGCCCACGATGCTTGCCAATTGGTTGCGCCCGGTATTCCCTGAACAGGGTAGGCATGCTGCGTCAACGTGGCGAAGTCTGTCCCTCCCTCCACGAAGACGACATAGTTTTGCTCCCTCAAATAGGACAGCCGGTCCAACCCGAGCGGACGGGTCTTTGCTCCCTTCTTCCACCGGAACCGGTCTCCGTCGCTGTCCAGGCCGACACGGTAGCGGACTGATGCTGGAGGTCAACTTATCGGGGTCGTTCCGCGACGCCGTCGATGGCGCGGCTTCGATTTCGATCGAAGCCGCCACCATCCGCGAGTTGCTGCGTAAGCTCGTCGAGCGCTACCCGCGCATGCGCTGCGCGGTGCTCGAAGCGGGCTCGAACTGGATCACCGCCTGGCTCGATCGCCTCGACCACAAGTACCAGATGGCGCCCGCTGCCTACTCGATGAAGCTGACCCCCAGCGAGACCTTCCGCCGGCAGATCTATGTGGATTTCTGGTTTGAGTTTTCGGGTGTGGAGCTGCGGCACAAGATCGGGATCGACAACATCATGTGGGAATCGGATTACCCCCATGTGACCTCCACCTATCCGAATTCTTGGAAGTGGGTGGAACGGGTGTTGGAGGGAGTCCCTAAGGATGAACGCGAGAAGCTCCTGTGCACTAACGCGGCGAAATTATACAAGCTCCAGTAGGTTTTTGCGCTTGGACTGCATACAACTCGGGCTCAGCCGCTCTGTTAAGGTGGAACAAAGGAGCGTTACAACATGG
>JACZQQ010000181.1 GCA_022545645.1 Acidobacteriota bacterium
CGATCATGGAAAACAGCAATGTTCCCGTGGGAGCGATTCAAAAACTCTTAGGGCATGAGAATAGATCAACGACCGAGATCTACCTGCATACCCTAGGTGATTCTGAACGTCAGGCTATGGTGACCTATGAGCAAGCCAGGGAAAATTCACACACAGATTCACACACAGGCCCTGTTGCTGCATGAGGAACTTACTGTAAGTGATTGAAAAGACTGGTCGGGGCAGAGGGATTCGAACCCCCGACTTCCTGCTCCCAAAGCAGGCGCGCTACCAGACTGCGCCATGCCCCGACACTTTGTAGAGTTCCTTATTCTAGCAGATGACGGAAGGAGTGGGGAGAGGTGAAGTTTGGCTGGTCAGCGATCATTGTGGGGTCGAAGAGTCCATGGGTAGTCCTATAACCATTGACAGTTGACACCGGCAACGGCAAGGCAGTAAGTTTCTCCCACATCCACAGAACGTCATGAGGAAACCGTGTCCATAAGACCCATCAAACGACTGATCAAAGCCAAGCCCACCATTGAGGGTGCGGGCGTGCACTTACGTCGAGCCTTCGGGTTCGGCAACACCCAGGATTTCGACCCGTTCCTCTTGCTGGACGACTTTCGAAACGACAAGCCGGAGGACTACCTGGCAGGTTTTCCCTGGCATCCTCATCGGGGAATCGAGACCATTACCTACATTCTCTCGGGCAAAGTGGAGCATGGCGACAGCCTGGGAAACCAGGGGGTACTGGAGGCCGGTGACGTCCAGTGGATGACGGCGGGAAGTGGAATCATCCACCAGGAGATGCCGCGGGGGGATCGTGACGGCAAGATGCACGGGTTTCAGCTTTGGGCCAATCTCCCCTCATCCCTCAAGATGACGGCGCCTCGCTACCAGGACGTCCAATCAACGGACATTCCCGAAGTCGTCGATGACGACGGAACCAAGATTCGTGTCATCTGCGGCAGCATTTGGGGCGCCACCGGACCCGTCGACGGTATCGCTGCCGAACCCGAATACCTCGACGTCTCGGTGCCTCCGGGAAAGAGAAAAATCCTCCCCGTTGAAACCACGCGTCACGCCTTTGCCTACGTTTTCGCCGGCTCGGGGAGGTTCTGCAACGCTTCGGCTCCCCTGGACGTGCCCACCGAGGGGGTGGGCTGGTCCGATACCTCTCTTTCCGAGGAAGCGGATAATCGCTCACTGGTGCTCTTTGACCGGGGCGATGAAGTCAGCATTCAGGCTGGGGATAAGGGGATCCGGTTTCTGCTGGTCTCGGGAAAACCGATCGAAGAACCCGTCGCCTGGTACGGGCCCATCGTCATGAACACTCAAGAGCAGCTTCGGCAGGCCTTCGCCGAGTACAAGGCGGGCACCTTTTTGAAACACGACTAGCCTGCTTCACAACGATCAGGTGGGAGAAGTGCGAGCCAAAGCGGCACACTCTCGATATCGAAAGCAGCTGACCAGGTGGTCATTGACCAGACCCGCCGCCTGCAGGTGAGCATACATAATGGTGCTCCCCACAAACTTGAGCCCTCGCTGCTTGAGATCCTTGCTCAAGGCCTCCGATTCCGGTGAGGTGGCGGGAACATCGGCCATGGCGTTCCAGCGATTCTGAAGGGGCTTGCCCCCCACAAACGCCCAGATGTAGGTATCGAAGCTGCCGTACTCCTTCTGGATCGCCAGAAAGGCCCGGGCATTACTGACGGCGGAGGTGATCTTGAGACGATTACGAATGATGCTCGGATTCTGAATCAGAGTTTCGATTTTCTTTTCGCTGAAACGGGCGACCTTGACCGGATCGAAATTAGCGAAGGCCTTTCGGTATCCCTCTCTCTTGTTGAGCACCGTGGACCAGCTCAGACCGGCCTGAGCACCCTCCAGAATGAGAAACTCGAACTGTTTGCGGTCCTCGTGTACCGGAACTCCCCACTCCCGATCGTGGTACTGGATGTACAGCTCATTTCCGCCCTCTGCCCAGGTACAACGCTTCTTTCCACTCAATTCGACTGACCTCTTGGTGGATGGATCAGGATTTCAAAAAGAATCGGGAAGGGGCGACTCGACCACCTCGGTGACGGAGCTGGTGACCCGATCAAACTCACTCCAGCGCACTTTCTGCCTGGAGTGAAGAGACCTGAAGAAGATTCTGCCCTTGAGATAAAGATCAAAGCCTGTGGGGAACCAAACTCCAGGGTCCACCTCCCGCCTCTGGACGGTCCCCTTCACCTCCTGAATGGACCCGATGAGTCCCCACCACAGTTTCACTTTCTCCTTCAGTTCGAACTCAATCCGGGAAACCTCGTAGGATTCCTGATCCACCCAGATCCGTCCTTCCGCTTTGTTTAATGCACGATCAATCCGTCGCTTCACGGGCAGTTTGCCTTCTTTCGGCTTGTAGGCCAACACGTAGTTGGATCGACCGTCCACTTCTTCCACTCCTTCCAGGCTAAAGTCGAACCGGCCCACCAGGTCCTGGTTGAGGGAAAAACCGTTTTCTTCATCGCCGGTGGGATCCTCACGCTTGGCGATTTTCTCTCTAAACTCAGACTCCCGTTTTTGCTCCTTTTTTCTTTCCTTTTCGGTCAGAGCCTGGCCGTTTTTTTCGATCAACCTCTGGTAGGGAACGCCCTGGATGAGGACATTTTCAAACAGTTCTTCGTCGCGTTCCTTGAGCCCGCCCTGCCCATCCAGCTTATCTCTGACCCTGAACACCTTGAAGCGGTATTTCGAGACCAGTTCCCGCTGATCTTCCTGAGCAGCCCGTTCCATGGCCATTTCCAGGACCTGAGTCACGGTAAGGGGCTGCAGAGGTGTTTTCCCCTCCTGCCCGGTTCCCCAGGCCAGGGCACCCATCAGGAGCACGCCAATCAACCAAAACAGGGTCGCTCGAAGGCTTTTCTCTTTCAGCATCAGGGCTAAATGTCTTTGCATCAGCACCTCCGTACTCATCGAATACCTCTCTGAAGACAACCGCCACTCCACGGGCTTGACTCCCCACCCCACAGCCCTATAGTCTGTCGCGACTATGACGGTGCTTCTACACGAGACAGCGATTCTACATCCACATCCTCATCCAGATCTACTGGTGGTTTTGACAGTGCTCGCGGGTTTCCTGTTTGCTGGCTGGATACTCTACCGCTCGCTGAGCCAGGGATAGTAGAGGTTCGATAATTCTCGCTAACCGGTGGGCCTGGATGCCCCCTACTGTTGTTTTTCGAGGGAGTATTCCACGATCTTCCCGGATGGGTGCTGGCGCTCTCTGGGTGGAGCTTCCCCATTTCTGGAAACACCACTCCTAGCTTCATTCAATGAACCCCTTCGATATCCCTCCAGATCCACGGTCACGGAAGCGAAGCCTGCTTCCCGAAAGCGTCGATTGATCTGGTCACACACCTGGGGACCCCACAGTTTTTGCAGTTCCTCGGGAGCCACCTCGATTCGGGCCACTGAGCCGTGATAGCGCACTCGATAGACGCGAAAACCCAAATCACGTAGCACCCGCTCGCAACGCCCCACCTGAGTCAGACGTTCGGGGGTAATCGGGGTTCCATAGGGGAATCGGCTGGACAAACAGGCCAGTGCGGGCTTGTCCCAGACCGGGAGATCAATGCGGCGGGCCGCCTCCCGAATGTCGCTTTTCGTGAACCCCAACTCGTCCAGAGGGGAGCGCACGCCGTACTCACGTGCCGCCTTTCGGCCGGGACGGTGATCGCTTCGGTCATCCACGTTAAAACCATCCAGCACGTAGGGAATGCCCAGGCTACAAGCCTGCTCAACGGCGGTTGCATACATCTCGGTCTTACAAAAATAACAGCGATTCACCGGGTTGGCGGCGTAGCGCGGATCGTCCAACTCGTGGGTTTCCACCAGCAGGTGACGGGCGCCCAGTTGCTGGGCCAAATGCCGTGCTTCGGCTCCCTCCTCCTGGGCAAGGCTGGGGGAGACCGCCGTCAGGGCTACCGCATTCTGGTCGAGCACGCCGACGGACTCGGCCAGCAGGAAACTCGAGTCGACGCCTCCTGAGAAACAGACCACAACCTGCTCCCATTGACGAAGCTGATTTCGCAGTCTGGTGACTTTTTCCTCCAGGGTTGGCATTGCCAGCGATTCTACTGAGGGTCCGATGGGCTCGTCAACTGACCGTGTTTTCAGCCTCCAGCCCGGATGATGCATCATCCAGGCTGGGTGCTTTTTAAGCGCACTCTTCCGTGCAAACCCACTATTGTTTAGAATGGGAAGCGGATTGAGCACAACGAGCGAAAGTGGCGGAATTTGGCAGACGCGCCAGATTTAGGATCTGGTGGGGTAACACCCGTGGGGGTTCGAGTCCCCCCTTTCGCACCATTTGTTTTCAATAGGTTACAGCGACACCCTACCAGCCTTAACTGAGTCAAAATACCCACTGTGCCCAGAATTGTGCCCAGCGTGAGCCCGTCTCAGCTCTCGAGACGGCATGAGAACGACTGAAAGATTCTCATTCTTAGTATCAGGATTTCTCTTTGAATCAGACACTCCTTCACTTGACAATATATATCTTATTGATATATCATATAGATATGCTTAAACCGTCGGACCTAAAGCGCTATCGAAAACAACTAAAGCTCAGCCAAGAGGCCCTGGCTCGTCTCTTGAACGTTTCTTGGATCACCGTGAACCGATGGGAAAGAGGTAAACCGGAACCTAGTTTTCTGGTTTTGAAAGGAATAGAGGCGGTTCTCAACGAGAATTTCGAAGGGAGGCTTTAATCATGGGCAGTATTTACAAACGCGGGAATATCTTCTGGATTAAGTATTCTCGGGGCGGCAGGCGTTTCCGAGAGTCGAGCGAATCCAAGAAACAGAGCGTAGCCAAGAGATTACTTCGGCTACGCGAAGGCCAGATCGCCGAAGGAAAATTCGCTGGCCTAGACCCTGAGCGAATCCGGTACGAGGAGTTAGAGAAAGACCTCCTGAACGACTACAAGATCAACGGGAGAAAGTCCTACAAGATGGTCCAATATAATCTCAATCACCTACGGGACTACTTCGGCGGGATGAAGGCAAAGAACATCACACCAGATCGGGTTCGAGCCTATGTTGTGTGGAGGAAACGACAACAAACTCACTACAACCGTCCTCCCACCAACGCCACGATCAACCGGGAGCTTTCCGCTCTCAAGAGAATGTTCCGGCTCGGGTTACAGGCAGGGAAAGTTATACGAGTGCCCTTCATCCCAAAGCTCTCAGAGAACAATGTCAGGCGCGGGTTTCTTCTCCACCACGACTATTTGAGGCTCCTGAAAGCTCTCCCATCCTATGTCCGCCCGATCTTCACCATCGGTTTCTACACGGGGATGCGAAAAGGCGAGATTCTGAGTCTTGAGTGGTCCCAGATAGATTTCACCTCAAAGCTCGTTCGTCTGAACCCGGGGGACACCAAGAACAAGGAACCACGCCTAGTCCCAATGAGCGAAGAGCTGTACGAGACCCTGAAGGAACAGAGACAGTTGAGAGATGAGAAGTTCCCGGCCTGTCAGAGAGTG
>JACZQQ010000182.1 GCA_022545645.1 Acidobacteriota bacterium
TGATCGTCGCTTGATCTCCTGGTCTGACACGGCTTTGACGGACGACAAGGGTGAGGTGGCCTGTATTGTCTCGACTGGAATCGACATCACCGAGCAGAAAGAAGCGGAAGAGGCAGATCGGCAGAGTGCCGAATACTTTCGCTCCCTGGTGGAAAACGCTGCTGACGCACTCCTGATACTCGACAAGGATGGAATCATCCGCTTCGAAAATCCTTCCTTCGAAAAATTCCTGGGATACAAATCGAAGGAGTTTGTGGACAAGAATCTTCGTGAACTCGTTCACCCCGACGATGTATCCCTTTTGAGCAAGGCTCTGGAAGGGGTGAAGAAAAAGCCCGATTCCACCGCATCGATGCGGCTTCGACTTCAGAGTAAAGAGGGTACATGGATCACCGTGGAGGGGCTCAGCAAAAACTTTCTGAAAGACCCTGCCGTCTCAGGTATTGCGGTCACGGTCCGAGACATCACCCGGCGCAACAAGACAGAACGGGGGATTCAGCGCCAGTTGCAAACTTTGGATGCCCTCCACGCCATCGATGTCGCCACCTCCAGCGGTCTGGATCTCCTGGTCACGGTCAAGGTCGTTCTGGAACAGATCACCTCGGAACTGAAGGTGGACGCAGCCAGCGTACTCCTGTTCAATCCCCACACCCATAACCTCAAGTACTTCTCTGGGCTTGGCTTTCGTAACATTGCTATCGCCCGTTCCAAAATCAATCTGGGTGAGGGCGTCGCCGGCAAGGCCGGCCTGGAGCGCGAACTCATTCGCATTCCCGATCTGCGTGATTCTGAAGAGGGTTCGAGGCGGGCTGAGCTTCTAGCTGAAGAAGAGTTCGTGACCTATTATGCCATGCCCCTGGTGGCCCGTGGTGAACTCAAAGGCGTCCTGGAGATCTTCAATCGCTCCGCTTTGTCTCCGGATCAGGACTGGCTGGATTTCCTGTCCGCCGTGGCTTCCCAGGCCGCTGTTGCCATGGACAACGCCGACCTGATCGCCAAATTGCAGCGTCACAATACGGGACTGGGTTTTGCTTACGATGCTACTCTGGAAGGGCTGTCTTCTGCTCTGGACCTCAGGGAACAGATAAGTAGCGGACACAGTCAACAATTGGCGGAGTGGACATTGAAGTTGGGAGAGGCGGTTGGAATGGAGGGGCCGGATCTGATCAATGATCGTCGGGGCGCACTGATGCACGATATCGGTAAAATCGGAGTCCCCGAGAGTATTCTCCTCAAGCCGGCTCCACTCAGTGACAAAGAGTGGGACACCATGCATATGCATCCCCGATACGCTCACCGACTGCTATCCGATATTCCCTATTTGCGTTCAGCCGTGAATATTCCCTATTGTCATCATGAGAAGTGGGACGGCTCCGGTTATCCGCGTGGCTTGAAGGGCAAAGAGATTCCCCTGGCAGCTCGCGTCTTTTCTGTTGTTGGGGCATGGGATGTGCTGGGCCGCGACCGCCCCTACCGGGAAGCCTGGCCCAACATGAAGATACGGGAACACTTGAAGTCTCAGTCCGGTATCGATTTCGATCCTGAGATCGTGGAGAAATTTCTCGAGCTGGAGAGGGAAGGCGCCTTCACTCGTGACGCCCCCTCAAAAGAGTTCATCACCCTGGAAGAAACAACAGAAGAAAAGCCTGTAGAGGAACGGGTAGAAGAAAAGAGGACTGAGGCCGAACCACCCAAGGAGGTGACCGCCGCCGAACCCGCTGAACCCAAGGAAGAGGTTACCGAAGAATCCAAGGGGACGGTCCTTGGGAAACTCAAAGGGAAGATCACCGAATCGTTTAAGGGAAAGGTCAGCAAAGAACCTGAGGAGACCGTCACCGAAGAACCTCAGGCGACAGCCCCCCCCCAGGAGAAGGTCAGCCCGCGAAAACCCGAGGAGGCGGATCTCACACTCAAGGAGCAGGTCACCCAGAAAGAGCCTAAGGAAACCGGCCTCAAATTCAAGGAAAAGGTCAGCCTAGAGAAGCCCGAGGAGATCGGCCTCAAATTCAAGGAGAAGGTCAGCCCAGAACAGCCCAAGGGTACGAACAGTGAACCTCCGATGGTATTCTCCGAACCCCTTATGGGAACGATGACTCAGGAGCTGAACGAGAACGAAGGAGAGGGAAAGGTCACCGAACGACTCATGGGGATTACCACTCCGGAACCTCTGGAGCCTGGCGAGAAAGAAGGAGACAAAACCTAGCCTCAGACCTAGCCGGGCGATCTCCACATTCAGACAGACCCACCTATTAGACTTAGTGTCTCTTTCCATCAAATACGATGATGTTTGCTGATGGGGCTTGCGAGGGGAGATCAAGGAGCGAGGAGGAGGCGATGCAGGGACATCGGCGACAACGAGCGACACAGAGATCACCCGCAACCTCCATCAGCCCAAAGGGTGGCGGCGGGACGGCGGCGATTTCTTTGTCTCTCCTCCTCCACGATGTCCCTGACATCGCGTCGTCGTCGCTTCGCGAACTCGACGCCGTCGCGCTCGCCACAAACGTCACCGTATTTATGGAACGAGGCACCTAGTCAGGACTATGGGTAATGCCGAGCTGCTCTCCAAGCTGGAAGAGATTGTTGGCCAGTTGGGGCTTGAATTGAGGTGGGACGAAGGGGACTTTACGGGGGGAATCTGTCGTCTTGGAGACAGAAAGATCCTGGTCATGAATCGTTCCCTTCCCACCTTTGAAAAGATTCGTATCTTGTGCCAAAACCTTTCCCAAGCCGATCTGTCCAAGATCTTCGTGCTCCCCGCCATCAGAGAGCAAATCGTTCGATTTCTCTAGTAACACTACTGCCTTTCCTCAATAACCTTGAGCATCGCCGAAACCGTCAAGAGCTTCTCCCGCAGCTTGCCCAGCCGCTTGCCAGCTTCCACCTCTTGCTGGTCCAGGAGCTTCCAGTCCTCAAAAGTCACCACTTGGAGCTTCTTTCCCGCCAGCATCCGGTCCACCGCTTCAGGCCTCTTTTCCAGGTCGACCTTTGCACTCTTCCCTTCAATGTCCTCAAGCATTTTCTCCACCGTTGCCGCTGAGTCGCTCTTGTTGGTTCCGATGAGACCGGTGGGTCCACGCTTGGCCCAACCGACGGCGTACTCGTTGGGTACGATCTGGCCGGAGACCGAATCCGTCACTCGTCCCTCTTGATTGCAAATAACGCCGCGCTTCTCATCAAAGGGTACGCCGGGTAGGGGAACGCCTTGGTAGCCAATGGAGCGGAAAACGAGCCCAACGGGAAGCACCTCGTACTGTCCCGTGCCACGGGAGCGAATATCGCCCGTCTCATCCGGATACAGCTCGTTCTTTTCGATCTTGACCGCCGTGACACGGCCGTTCTCACCCAGGATTTCCACCGGTGAAACACAAAAACGCAGGCGAACCTTTCTCCTCTGACTTCCCTCCCCTGCTTTGGATTTTTCCGTCAGATACTCCACCTTTTGCCTGCCCTGTTTCCCCCCGGAAGCTTTTGAGGCTTCATCGAGCTCCATTTCCTTGGGATCGACGACCAGATCAACGCCCTTGAGACTTCCGATCTCCTTGATCTCATTGAGTGAAAAAGCTGCCTGTTTAGGACCCCGCCGAGCCAAGATGACGACTTCCTCCACTTGACCCTTTCGCAGTGCCTCCAGAGCGTATCCGGCGATGTCCGTATGGACCAGCTCGTCCTGGTCTTTGGACAGGATGCGGGTGACATCCATGGCCACGTTCCCCACACCTACGACCGCTGCGCATTTGTGAGACAAGTCGAAGGATCGCTCTATGTAATCCGGGTGGCTGTTGTACCAGGCCACAAATTCAGTGGCGGTGTGGCTGCCTTGCAAGTCCTCTCCGGGAATGCCCAGCCGCCGATCGGTCTCACAGCCGACGGCGTAAACGATCTGGTCGTAGTGCTTTCGCAATTCCTGAACGGAGAGGTTGCTCCCTACCTTGACGTTGCCGAAGAAGCGGAGATGTCGGCTGGCTGCGATCCGTTCATAGACGCGAATGACGGCCTTGATCTTGGGGTGGTCGGGGGCAACTCCAAAACGCACCAGACCATAGGGTGTGGGCAATCGGTCGTACAGGTCAATCTGGACGGTGAGATCTTTTTGCCTCAAGAGAGCGTCTGCCGCATAGAAGCCTGCAGGGCCGGAGCCGACGATGGCCACTTGAAGGGGACGATCTTTGCTGCCCAGGGAGTAAACCTGCTCACCAGTCATCAGTTCGCTTTCTCAACAGAAGATTCACTGGCAGGAAAAATTGCTTTCCACCCAGTTGATCGGATCGTTTTCCCCTCCCCCAGGACCCGTGTAAACAGCTCGCCGGGGATAGGCGCACATCGGCCGCTCGTTGTCCACCACCCCATCGGTACCGTGGGTTGCCACAACTGAATCAAGTTCATGACGGTTCTCCACCCAAGCCACCCTCCCGTCCATGTTCGATATCCTCCGTTTTACATGGAACATGATAACGCCCAATCGTAAATTTTCGGACGCCTAAAGGCAATTAAATTTGATTTTTCATCCTGTGCCTTGCCCGATTGACGAAAGAGCTGACCCCTAGAGAGCACGCTCAAGCCCTTTCATCCAGCCCCGAAATAGGCGGCAGGGTGAGAAAAAAAGGCTAGGAGGTTGGCACTGTTTCGGGTATAATTTCCACAGGTTTTTCACAGCTGTTCCGTAGGTGGTTCACTACCAAGAAGGCGGGTCGGAATTGCCTCGAAAAAAGCAACGAATCAATCATACCCCACAGCGCAGGCTTGCCACCATCATGTTCACCGACATCGTTGGCTACAGCGCTCTGACCCAGAAGAACGAGCCTTTAGCCTTGGAGATGCTGGAGGAGCATAGACGGATGCTGCGTCCTCTTTTCACCCATCACGAGGGAAAGGAGATCAAGACCATCGGCGATGCCTTTCTGGTGGAATTTTCCAGCGCCCTGGCAGCTGCTCAATGTGCCATCCAGATACAGAGTACGATCGCTGAACACAATGCCTCCTCACCGCTCGAGAAGGGGTTTCAGCTTCGCATCGGACTACACCTGAGCGATGTCGAGCATCGGGAAGACGACCTCTACGGAGATGGGGTCAATATCGCCTCCCAGATTGAGCCGTTGGCAGCGCCGGGAGGCATTTGCATATCTGAGGACGTGGCCCGTCAGATCGAAAACAAGATCGAAGAGCCCATTTTGCGGCTGGGGAAGAGCGAGTTAAAGAACATCGAACTCCCCATGGCCATTCACCGCATTGTCCTTCCCTGGGAAAGTAATCCTCCTGCGCTCTCACAACGAATCTTCTTTTCCCTGATGAAGGGTAAAAACGCGGGATCACAGCTGATGCTGGGGATACTCCTGTTTTTTCTGGTGGTCATGGCCTGGCCAAGGGGCAATGACGTAGAACCCACCAACAGGGTCCCACTGAAACTCCCTGAGACGGTCGAGCCCTCCGTCCCCGATGTTTCCTCTAATCTTCGAGCTTTGCTGGCCGATGAGTTCTCCCCGACAAGCTTTC
>JACZQQ010000183.1 GCA_022545645.1 Acidobacteriota bacterium
CGTCGCTAGGAGCAAAGCGAGCGGAATACACTCCCGGTATGCCGTCCAGAGCGTCCACCAGGAGTCCTGAGTCTTCAGCCAGTGTGGGGAGCCCGGTCAGTCGGTGATAGTGCTCAGCTTTGAGACGCGCGTTTTCGGCGAAAGTCGTACCGGATTCAAGGGCTTCGGGAAGATCGTCTCGTCCCAGCAGAAACTCGAATTCGATGTTGAAGAGTGAGAGGGCCGAGCAAATCTCCCGGACCTTGCCTCTATTTTGGGTTGCCAGAAGGAATCGCAACTTGCTGATCGGAGTCACTTTGAAACAGATCTGTTAAATTTTCGAGTTGCTCTTCGAGAACAAGTTGCTGCTGCACGATCAGGTCTTGGATGCCGCTTTTGGCCAGATCCAGAAGTGCTTCCAGGTGAGAACGTGAAAAAGGCTTTTCCTCAGCTGTTCCCTGGACTTCAACAAAGAGACCCTGACCGGTCATGACCACATTCATGTCCACTTCAGCTGCCATATCCTCTTCATAGGCGAGATCCAGACAGGGCTCTCCGTCAACAATACCTACGCTGACGGCTGCTACATAGTCTAAGAGAGCAGGCTTATCCAGGCTCCCATCTTCCTGAAGTTTTGCCATGGCTAGTGCCAGGGCTACGAAGGCCCCCGTAATGGAGGCTGTTCGGGTTCCCCCGTCGGCCTGAATGACGTCACAATCCAACCAGATGGTCCTTTCCTTCAGAGCATGCATGTCGACAACGGAACGAAGTGATCGGCCAATCAGTCGTTGAATTTCCTGGGTTCGTCCGGAAGGTTTTCCCTTGGTGGCATCTCGAGTCATCCTTGTTCCCGTCGAACGGGGTATCATGCCGTATTCGGAAGTGACCCAGCCTTTTTTACTGCCCCGCAAAAATGAAGGGACCTTTTCATCAATGCTGGCCGTGCAGATGACCCGGGTGTCTCCGCATTCAATGAGTGCCGAACCTTCTGCATGCTTGTTGTATGCAGGTGTAATGGTCACCGTGCGCATTTGGTTCAGTGGACGCTCATCACCTCGATCGGGCATTTCGGACATTCTACATAAAGGGTTCCCGAATGGAAACATGTCCGGCCAGAGTGGGGCGTTCCCGTCCTTCAACCAAAAATCTGATCTGTTTGATTTCCTGGATATTTTCAATCAGCGATCGAGTTATCGAATAGAGGGCGGAAAGCTCGGCTGCTACACCCCCGACTGCCGGATAAATGATCTCCTGGGACAGATCCACAAGCGCGGTTCCGTCCTCCAGTAAATAAACCTGTCGCAGTTTGGCCCGTTCAGAAAAGACTTGAAAGCCTTCCTTTGTGGAGGGACCTTTGAGGACTTCATGAATGATCTGACGGGCAGTGAGAATAATATCTTCGGTCAGGAATATGGATCGTGTCTCTAAAGTCAGCAGGTCGGGATGAGGAGCCATGACCCCGGGCTGATAAAAGTACAGCCTAATGGTCAGATCGCCGGAGCTGCGTGCCTCTAATGCGCTGGATTCGACATCGAGCCTGTTCTGATCGACGTTGCTCACATCCTCCTGATGCTGACGCTCGATGTTGTAGAGGTAAAGCGTCACCATGACGACCAGGGAAACCAAAGCCAAGGCGATAAGGATGGTTCGGTGTTCCTTCGTGACCTGGCTCATTCTGGAGCTAAGGATGTTCTTTAGTTTATTCACTCCAGGTTCCTTCCCTGCAGAAAGGTATCCACTGCGGAAGTTATGGTGCGGGCGACCTGCTCCTGAAACTCCATCGAGCTGAGTCTCCGGTAGTCCTCAGGATTGGTCAAAAAACCCATTTCGATCAGCACTGCCGGTGCCGTGACGGGAGCCAGGCCAGCCAGAGGAATTTCGGCCACCCTGTTTTCGACTCCCCAAAGCAGATTGAGTTCCTCCTGAAGTAACTCCGCAAGTTCACGGCTTGAGCCGAGATATGTTTGTTGGCCTTCTTCCCAACGGACAAGCTTGTCGTTGTCCTCAAATGTTCTCGAGGGTGGTCGTCTTGGTGAGAAAAATGCTGGGCCCTCCTGGTTGGGCTTGAGCATCACCGGTTCATTATCTTCGGAGTACTTGTGCAGGTAGACTACAGGCCCACGTGTTTTGGGAGACGGGGAGCCTCCCACATGAATGCTGAGATAGACCTGGGAGCGATAATAATTTCCTATCGATCCTCGCTGCTCAACCGCTAATTCTACATCGCGAGTACGAGTCAACATGCCTTGATGTCCGCTTTCCTTGAGCAAGTTCCCGATGCGTCTGGCAACTCGCAGAGTCAAGTGTTTTTCTGCGATTCCTTCCGGGGAGTTCACTCCGAAATCTCTTCCTCCATGGCCCGGATCGATGGTGATGAGATTGCCCGGCTCTTGCGGGGAGGAAGATGGTACCGATCCCTCAGAAGGGCTCTGCTCAGGAGAATCGGGCTCGCTTTCAGAGCCCAAATTCGACATGTTTGGGGGGCCGTAAATATCAACGACCTTTCTGACCGGAGCCGTCAGGGTCAGTTGTCGGAAGTTGTTGTAAAGATCCCCTTTTTGAATGCGGAAGGTTCCGTAAATATTGCTGGAGTCGAAGTCCACGGAAGAAACCAGGCGACGATCTGGGGGAATTGCGGAAAACTCCGGCCGAACCAGGAACTGGTCAAAAGTGACCTGAATGTAATCCTTGAATTCTCGGACTTGAATGGGAGCATTGAGACTGGATTGAAAAACCACTCTTACACGATCCGGATAGTTGCTCACTTTGACCTGGACTGGGTTTTCCGCCAGTGCCTCTACCCGATACCGCATGTCAGACACCTTACTAAACCTGCGGTTGACCAACAGGGGCAATGCCTTGGACAGGAAGTCTTCACTCACATACCAGTTGTTGGGTGCTCTTTTCCAAGCGGGTGCTGCCAAAAGGATGTACTCGGTGTCGAACCTTACCAGGGGGCGCCCATTCACCAGTTGTAAGTTTCCACGGGAACCTGCAATCGTTAAGACCTCCCCGTTTTCCATCAGCTCTAACCCAACGATATCGGCGAAGTCTTTCAGAGGGTAATAGGTCTGACCTCCCCGTTGGTAGGAGTGAATGGTACGCTTGTTCTGGCCTATCCAGACTTCAAGATCTCCAGATACGGCGGCCGCCTGAGGCGAGAACGGGGCACCCACCGTGAAGGGGAGGGCCAGGCAAAACACACAGCAGCCAACCAGCCAGAAGCGTTTCGGGTTCATCAGTTGGAATTATAGCTCAGAGCGCCCTTCGGGCGCGTTCTCAAGCGAGCTCCGCGCGCTTTCGTGCGTTTGTGCTGTGGTGCTGTGGTGCGCGCTTCGCGCGCAGAAAATAGAAAATAGAGGATAGAAAATAGTAAAAGGAATTCGTTTTGAATTTTGAATTTCCGGCCTCTGGCCGGCGCTCAAGCGCTGAGACGGGCGCTTTCCACTCGGAGAAGATCTGCTTCCTTGACCTTGCGACACAGCGTGGGGTCGCGTACCAGAGCCGTTGCCAGGTCGGTGTGCAAAGCGTGACCGGCTTTGTGAGCCTTAATGTGGCCAATGAGGGGATAGCCGCACAGGGAGATGTCACCAATCAGATCCAGTGTCTTATGCCGGACAAATTCGTCTGGAGAGCGCAACGGTCCATTCATGATTTCCGTCTCGCTCAAAACCACAGCATTCTCGAAGGATCCGCCTCGAATCAGTCCCTTTCTACGCAGTTCCTCGACTTCCGAACGGAAACCGAAGGTTCTCGCGAAAGCGATCTCTTTGGCGTATGCCTCGGAGGTCATTTCCAGGTCCAGGATCTGATGCCCGATGGCGGGATGGGCAAAATCGATTTCATAGGAGATTCGAAAAGTTGAACAAGGTTCAATCGAGATAAATTTACTCCCCTCCTGCAAACGAAAAGGTTTTTGGACTTTCAGAAAGGTCCGATCCTTCTCTTGTGTCTGAACCCCCGCCTTCTGGACCATCTCCACAAATGGAAGTGCAGAACCATCCAGGATGGGGACTTCCAGTGAACTGATATCAATGTACAGGTTGTCGAGACCGAGACCGTACAGTGCCGACAGGACGTGTTCCACGGTCGAGAGCATCACGCCCTTCTTCATCAACGTGGTTGCCAGGACCACCCGGGAGACCCGTTCGCGTAATGCCTCGATTTCAAACCCTTGAAGATCCACGCGTCTAAAGACGATCCCGGTGTCCGCAGGTGCAGGGTTCAGTTCCAAGGATACCTGGCAGCCTGTGTGAAGGCCGATTCCGGAAATTTGAACCGGATTTTGGATGGTTGCTTGCATCTGATCAGTCTCAAGAAAACTGCTTTTCTACAGACTCCTCCCCCTCTGGAACCCTTACACGCAAGAAGTGAGCCAAAGACCAAAACACAGCAGATATGGACATCTTGCGGTGAAGGAGCGATCTCGCTTGTGAGTCCTGTGCTACAAAGGTGTTGCTTATAAGAGACAGTCGGAGCGCGCTTCGCGCGCGTTCCAGGTTCCAGGTTCCAACTGTGGTTGGCTGCCAGTTGTCAGGGGAGCGGTGTTTTTCTGGTCAGGTGGTCAGGCGGTCAGGGTTATCCCCTAATTATCCAAAACCGGTTCCAGGAAGTATTCGGGCGGGATATCCCCATTAAAGGTAATCTCTTCGATGAAAATCTGTCTGGACATCTGCCCGTCCGTGTAGTGGTCGCTGCGCAACGGGGTGTGAACTCCCTGAATGGTATGCCAATTTGTGTATTCCGTTTCCTGCTTTAGACGAACCCCTACGCTGTTGATCACGTGAGTTTCAGTTTTCAAAGGCAAATGGCTCTCCAGGTCAAAGAAGATCACAATCGACTTGTTGGCGGCATCCAGAAAGTCCACGGCTTCGTACTCGCCTGAACCGGAAACTTCATCCGGTCCGTAATAGAAAAGACTCATGCCCTCTTCATCCACGCGATCTCTCAGAAGAATATCGATGTCCCCCTGAACATCCTTTTCAAAGTCCTTGATCTCTTCTTCAGGGATATCTTCCACTGAGCTTTTTCCTTCCAGGATCCACCCTTTTCCGATTTCCAGATTGTAGATGTACACCTGTCGGCGTTTATCCTTTCCTGTCTGGAAGCGCGATTTGATGGGTTCAAAGACGGTCCAGTCCATGAAGGGAGTGAAATTACTGCGGCCCCTTTTGTCGAAGATAAAATATCTGCCAACTTTGTGATAATTCTTGATCTCCAGGTAGTTTTTCCCTCCCATCGCCTCAATAGCGGCCGCGATGACCTCATGGGCTTTGGAGGGCTGCTCGGCCGAAACCACAGACCACAGACCACAGACCACAGGCAGCAAACAAAGGGCCAGTAGCGACTTTCTCATTTCCATACCTATATCTAGTATAAACTAGGAGTTATACTCGGTCTACCGCAGACCCACCTGACCTTTTGATCCAGACGACAGCAAGAACGCACGAAAATGCGCGTAGCGCCCTTAATTCCCAATATATTTTG
>JACZQQ010000020.1 GCA_022545645.1 Acidobacteriota bacterium
TGGGAGGTACTCCTCATTAGGCAGGGACTTCTGGAATGTGGGAGGCACCTCAGGTGCCGAATCCGAAAATACGGTGCTGTTTTGTAGCTGTTCGGCACCTGAGGTGCCTCCCACATTCCGGAGATTCTTGCCGTTCCCTAATCCTCCGATGTGAGTGAGATGCGGTTCTCGGCAATGAGCTTTCTAAAGCGCTCGCCGCGATCGATCATGGGAAGCGGCGATCGCGACCGGCGAAGCCGTGCTCTGAGCTCTTGGGTCTTCTCTTCCTGAACCATCCTCTGATCGGGATCGATCACGACTCCGTAATCCCTTTTGGCTGAAACGATGGAAACCAGTCCCAGGGAAACATCGTCGAGTACTTTCGAAGATTCGCGTTCCAGCGGATCCCCCCAACCTCCTCCACCAGGAGTCAGAACACGCAGAACGTCACCACAGCTCACGGGTACAAAGTCGGTTTTCGTGGGGATTGGCAACTCCTTCTCCGTTTCCGGATTGAGAAGATAAACACTTCCTTGACCGGCCATCCCTCCGGCCGCACCGAACGGTTGAAGGAGCATTCGGTCATCAGCGATCATGATGAATCCGTCCCTCAGGAAGCGAGTTTCCTTCAGATAGCCGAGGCCACCGCGAAACTTGCCGGGTCCACCGGAGTCTGCCCGTAAAGCGAGGCGCTCCACACGAACCGGGTAGAAAGTCTCGAAGAACTCACAAGGCATGTTGCGACCGGCTACATTGGCCGTAACACAGTCTGCCCCATCTGCGTAGGAGCGGGCGCCTGAGCCGCCTCCCAGGACATCCCGGATGAGAAACTGCTGGCCATCGCTGTCATGGGCCACGATCGTGGTGACGCACCGAGTATCGGAGGATCCTGTTCCTCCTCCTGCCATGGCTTTGACCAGGGCTCCCATTCCCACCTCGGTTAAGCGAAAGAGGGTCCAATGGCGATTGGAACAGGAGGCTGGAAAGCGAGGACTCAGAATGGTTCCGGGGGGGACGAGGGCCTCTAAAACATCCTTTTGGCCGTCATTCATGACGATGTTCGGGGCCAGAAGACGCAAGATACTGGAAAGGTACTTGACGTAGTACGCTGCCTCTGCCGGACAGTTGATGGAGACGTTCACCTGTTCTCCTGTCCCCGTGAAATCGAAAACGATGTGATCCTCTTGTTTACGAAGGGTCACCTTCATTCGGACAAATTCCAGACCTTCCTTGCTGGACATCCCCGAGGTCTCGATAAAGTCCTCAAAGGAGTAGTTCCCGTCAGGAATCTGGGGAAGAACTTCCTCTTTCAGTGTTTGTGCACAGCGGGACAGCAGGGCGTCAAAACACTCCTCGACCACTTCCAATCCGTAGCGGTGGACGAGTTCGGAAACACGCCGGATACCAATTTTGCAGGCTGCGATTTCCGCGTCCAGATCCCCCTGGAGCATTTCCGGATAACGGGTATTGTTCAGGATGGTTTGGTAGAGCGCCGAGTTGAGTTTTCCCCTCTCATACAGCTTGATGGGCGGGATGATGAATCCTTCCTGAAAAATATCGGTGGCATCCAGGACCATGCTGCCGGGTCGCATTCCACCCACGTCATGGGTGTGTCCGTAAACTTGGATAAAGGCGACAACCTGACTTTCCCAGAAGACGGGGGCGGTGATGCACAGATCGGGAAGATGCGATATTCCCCCGTCCTTGTAGGGATCATTCCAGATGAAGATGTCTCCCTCCTGGATGTCTTCTGTGAAACCCTTGAGGATGGGGCGAACGTTAGCGGCGGAGGAAACAGCCGAGATCCCGCGGCCTCGTCGGTCAAAAACAGCAGCCCGATAATCGTGTTGCTCGCGGATCACCGTTGAGCGAGCCGTTCGCTCCACCTGCAGTTCCATTTCCTTACGCGAGGACTCAATGGTGCCTTCAACAATTTCAAGCAGGATGGGGCTGACACTCATAGGCGAACCAAGGTCACTCTTTATCGATTGAAATCACCAGGTTTCCAAGTGAATCCACATGCAGCTGCTGATCAGGATAGACCAGCGTGTTGGTGTCGTATTGCTCGACAATGGCCGGTCCGGCCAACACATTTCCGCTCAGCAGCTTGGATCGGTCGTAGATGGGGCACTCCACAAAGTCTTTCACATCCTCGAAATAGACCCGGCGTTGTCCCGCCAGTGCAGCAGATGCATCCTTGTCCCCTTCAGGGATCGTTTGCGGTTCCAGATGGGGCAATGAACCTGTTGAAGAGACTCGCAAGTTGACGATCTCTACAAGCTGTTGACCTTGATAGGAATATCCGTAACTCTCCTGGTGCGATGAGTGGAAGCGATTGAGCATCTCCTTAGCCTCTGTTGGGCCGAGCGGTCCATCGGGCACATCGATAGTGAGTTCCGAGGCCATCCCTTTGTAACGCATATCCGCTCCCTTTTGGAGCTTTCTTTGGGCGGGCGGAATCTTTTGTTGATCCAGACTGTTGTTGGCGCGAGCCTCGAGGGTAGCGAATTGACGGTTGAGTCTCTCAAAGTCAAGGTGGTCTTCACGGTAGATATCCGTGATCAGGAAGTCATCTTTGACATCGGCCACCAGCAGGCCCAGGGCGCAGCCCAGTCCGGGGTAAGAAGGCACGACAACGGTGGGAATTTCCAAAAGATGGGCCAGTCGGCAGGCATGCAAAGGACCAGCACCTCCCAGCGCGAACAGGGCGAAGTCATGGGGATCACGCCCGCGACGCACCGACACTTGACGTATGGCATCACTCATCTTGAAAGCCGCGATCTCGAGTATCCCTTCGGCTGCTTCCACCAGGGTCAGTTCCAGAGCTTTTCCGAATTGACCGACAGCGGCCTCGGCAAGTTTCGGGTCGAGTTGGATGTCTCCTCCCACGAGATAGGGCGGAATCCTCCCCAGAACGAGGTTGGCATCGGTGACGGTGGGTTCCTGCCCCCCCTTGCCATAGCATGCTGGGCCGGGATCAGCCCCAGCCGAGCGGGGCCCAACCGTCACTCTGCTGCCGGGACTGATTCCCGCAATGGAGCCCCCTCCTGAGCCAATGGAGATGACCTCCACCGTGGGTGAGCGGATGTCATAGATGTCCAGGTGAGCTTCAGGGCTAATCGGTAACCGACCTGACTCGATGAGGGCAACATCGGTGGAGGTTCCTCCCATGTCAAAGGTGATCAGATTCTCAAACCCACTGTGGCTCCCCAGCCAGTTCATGCCCAGAACAGCGGCCGAGGGTCCGGAGAGCGCCGTGGCCACGGGTTGTTTGATGGCTCTCTGTGCCGTCACCACCCCCCCCGCCGATTTCATCACGTACAGGGGGTATTGTCCGTCAAGTTTCTGAAGCCTCTTTCCGAGAGAATCGAGGTAGGAGGAAAGAATCGGCATGAGCACGGCATTCATGCAGGTGGTCAGGGTGCGCTCATACTCACGGAATTCCGAGAGTGTTTCCGAAGAGGTGCAAAGGAAACAGGACGGGTGTTCTTCGAGCAGTATCTCTCGAAGTTGTTCCTCGTGATCCGAGTTGGCGTAACTGTTGATCAGGGAGATGGCCACGGATTCGATCCCTTCCTCCCGGAGCCGTTTGGCCAGAGCTCGTGCCTCATCAACATGGAGAGGCACGATGACTTCTCCGGTTGCACTGACACGCTCAGTGACTTCATACACCCGCTCCAGGGGTACCACCCGCGGTGGCTTGACCCAGTGGTAGATACTTCCCCGTTCTCCCGGTACGGTTTGCCGGGCGATCTCCAGCAGGTCGCGGAATCCCTTGGTAGTGATCAGAGCGATGGTGGGAAAGCGGCGCTCGAGAATGGCATTGATGGCGACCGTTGTCCCGTGAAGTACACAATCCACCTGGGACGGTGAGATGTCCAGAGTCTCCAGCATTTGTCGGAGAGCTTCCTCAAACCCCTGTGCCGGGTCCTCTGGAGTCGACGGAACTTTAAGGGTATGGATATGTCCTTTTTCCCCGACAGCCATGACGTCGGTGAAGGTTCCCCCGGAGTCAATGCCGATTCGAACGCCCATGTTTCCGTCCTCCAACCGCTGTTTGGGGGAGGATTCTAACCGGCAAGGAAAAGCTAGACAAGCGAGGAAGAAGGAGACAGGGGAGAAATTGGGGACTGTCCCCAATTTCTCCCAACTCACCATTTGCGGAAGGGGTCGGAAGGGTGTTGGGAGCTTCTCCAAAGACTGCGTTTGCCGTCAACCTTGGAATTTGGTTTCTGGGCTTCGTAAAAGTGGTTGAGTGCCGCAGCGATCAGGGGAACGGTGTCGCATTTCTCCGACTCTTCCTCCAGACGATTGATGAGTTGTTGCTCGTCTATGAAATGGGTGTGTAGGTCCGCTTCAATAAAGGCCGGATGAGAGAGAAGGACTTGGAAGAAAGGGATGGTGGTTCGTACCCCTCCGATCTTGTATTCCCCCAGTGCTCTTTGCATGCGGAGGATGGCTTGCTGGCGATTTTCACCATAGGCGATGACCTTGGAGATGAGTGGATCATATTCCACCGGGATGGTGGAACCGGAACACACTCCGCTGTCGGTGCGGATGCCAGGCCCGGAGGGCTCAACGTAGGTGGTGAGGGTCCCCGGCGAAGGAAAGAATTGATTGTAGGGATCTTCGGCGTAGATACGACATTCGATCGCTGTCCCCCGGGGGCGAATCTCTTCCTGTCTGCAGGGCAGTTTTGATCCTGCCGCAATCCGGATTTGTTCGCCTACCAGATCAATGCCGGTCACCAGCTCGGTAACCGGATGCTCCACTTGAAGGCGGGTGTTCATTTCCAGGAAATAAAATTTGTTTTCCCCTGTCTCTGCGGACTCAACGATAAACTCGACCGTACCTGCATTGTGATAATGGGCGGTTTTGGCAACGGCCAGGGCAGCTTCTCCGATTTTTCTTAGAAACTCTTTGTCCTCCAGGGGAGAAGGGCTTTCTTCCACCAGTTTTTGATGGCGCCGCTGGATGGAGCATTCCCTTTCGCCGAGGTGGATCACATTGCCGTTCAGATCACCGAGTACCTGAATCTCGATGTGACGAGGTTTCATCAAATACTTTTCGATCAAGAGGGTTGAATCATTAAAGGATGCCCGGGCCTCGCTGCCTGCTGTTTCATACAGGGAGGTGAGTTCCTCCTTGCTCGACACCAGTCGCAAGCCCTTACCTCCTCCGCCGGAACTGGCCTTGAGCATGACGGGGTAGCCGATTTCAGAAGCCGCTTTCAACGCGTCTTCCCTGGATTGCAGAGGCCTTGTGGTACCGGGAACGATGGGCACACCTGCTTTCTGGACCGCCTCCCGACTGGCGATCTTGCTGCCCATGAGCTTCATGGAAGCGGCCGAAGGACCGATGAATACCAATCTGGAATCCTCGCAGGCTTGAGCAAAAGCTTCGCTCTCGGACAGAAACCCATAGCCGGGGTGAATGGCCTCTGCCCCTGATTTGCGAGCCGCATCGATGATCTTTTCGATCACCAGGTAGCTTTCCAAAGAGGGAGAGGGTCCGATGAAATGCGCCTCATCGGAGAGCCTGACGTGCAGAGCTTCCCGGTCCGCCTCGGAAAAGACCACGACCGGGGAGATGCCGAGATCCCGACAGGCCCGAATGATCCGGACCGCGATCTCCCCGCGATTGGCGATAAGAAGTTTTTTAAACACCGAACCTTTCTTCATCGACTGTCAGTTGTCAGCTGTCAGTTGTCAGCTCTTACAACGGTATATTCCCGTGCTTTTTGGGCGGATTGGTATCGCGCTTGTTGGCGGTCATTTCCAGGGCACGGATCAATTTCGTTCGTGTCTGACGGGGCTCAATGATTTCGTCCACATAGCCTCGCTCCGCGGCAATGTAAGGATTGGCGAAGGTCTTTCGAAACTCTTCGACTTTTTCCTGCTTGAATTTCTCCGGATCAGAGCTCTCCTCAAGTTCTCTTCGGTACAAGATTTCGACGGCCCCTTGTGGCCCCATCACCGCAATTTCGGCCGTGGGAAAGGCATAATTCACGTCGGTGCGGAGGTGTTTGGAAGCCATGACACAGTAAGCTCCTCCATAGGCTTTGCGTGTGATGACGGTAATCTTGGGGACCGTCGCCTCGGCAAAGGCATAGAGAAGTTTGGCCCCGGATCGGATGATACCTCCATGCTCCTGTCTGATTCCCGGCAAAAACCCGGGCACGTCTTCGAAGGTGATCAGAGGAATGTTGAAACAGTCACAGAAGCGAACGAAGCGGGCCGCCTTCAGGGAAGAGTTAATGTCCAGGGTTCCGGCCAGAACAGCGGGTTGGTTGGCGACGATTCCCACTGGGAATCCATTCAATCGAGCGAATCCAACCACGATGTTTTCAGCATATCGGGGCTGAACTTCAAAGAATTGGTGCTCGTCCACGACCGAAACGATGAGCTCTTTGATGTCATAAGGTTGGTTGGGGTCGGTTGGGACCAGCTGGTCCAGCTGGGGATCGACTCGGTCGGGATCGTCCGCGGGTCCTTGATAAGGCGGATCTTCCATATTGTTTGAGGGAAGGAAGGAGAGCAACTCACGAATTTGGCCCAGGCATTCTTTTTCATTCTGGGCAGCAAAGTGAGCAACTCCGCTGATGGTGGTGTGGGTGGTTGCTCCTCCCAGTTCCGATTGGGTCACTTCCTCCTGGGTGACCGCCTTGAGGACGTCGGGTCCTGTAATAAACATGTAACTGGTTTTGTGCACCATAAAGGTGAAGTCGGTAATGGCGGGAGAATAGACCGCACCGCCAGCGCAGGGACCCATAATGGCGGAAATTTGTGGAATGACACCGCTGGCCAGGGTGTTGCGCAGGAAGATATCGGCATAGCCGGCCAGGCTGACCACCCCTTCCTGAATACGGGCTCCGCCACTGTCATTGAAACCAATGACGGGAGCACCCATCTTCATAGCCAGGTCCTGGATCTTGCAGATCTTGGCGGCGTACGTCTCCGAGAGGCTGCCGCCAAAAACGGTGAAGTCCTGAGAAAAAAGATAGACCAGGCGGCCTTCAATTTTGCCGTAGCCGGTAATCACGCCGTCCCCTGGGATCTTTTTCTTCTCCATTCCCAGGTGAGTGCACCGATGCACGACGAACTTATCCATTTCCTCAAAAGTGTTTTCGTCGAGGAGTTGATGGATTCGTTCTCGAGCGGTCAGCTTACCCGCTTTGTGTTGACGCTCAATTCGCTCCTTGCCGCCGGCTGCTTCTGCCTCAAGGTGGCGACGTTGGAGTTCCTTTCGCTTATCGTCAGCATCCATATCCCGTGTGGGTGTCTTCAGCTGCTTACCAGTTGCTTCTGTTTTTCCCAGTCGGCCAGGAACCTTTCCAGTCCGATGTCGGTCAAGGGATGCTTGAGGAGTTGCTCCATGACCTTTAAGGGCATCGTGGCGATGTGGGCCCCCATCCGGGCCGTCTCCAGAATGTGTACCGGATGGCGAACCGAGGCCACTAAAACTTCGGTGGGAAACTCGTAGTTGTCGTAGATGGTCAGGATGTCCGAGATCAGATCCATGCTATCGGTACCAATGTCGTCCAAGCGCCCTACAAAAGGGCTGACGATGGCTGCTCCGTTTTTAGCCGCCAGAAGTGCCTGTGTCGCACTGAAAATTAAGGTGACATTGACCGAAATGCCTTCTTGGGCGACCACGTGTAGAGCCTTCAGTCCTTCAGAGATCATCGGGATCTTGACCATGACGTTCTTATGGATCTTTGCTAACTGCCGGGCTTCCGTGATGATTTCATCGGATTGGGTTGACACCACCTCCAGGCTCACCGGACCATCGACCAGGTCGCAAATCTCTCTAGCCACCTCTTCCAGGGGTCTACCCTCTTTGGCGAGCAGGGAAGGATTCGTGGTAATGCCATCCACGATTCCCAGAGACACCCCTTTGCGAATTTCCTCAATATTGGCGGTGTCCAGAAAGAATTTCATAGTGCCTCTCCTTTTTTTCTTTTCATTGTACAGTAACACTTACCGGTTCAGACTTGGAACTTTCGTTTCCAACCTGGTCCACCGCACTGAGCCGATAGTAATAGGATTGACCAGGGATGACTGATTCATCCACGTATCGATTGATCGTAATCGATGAGGATGACCTTTGGAGATCGTTCGTATCCGTACCGGAATAGAGGAAGTAACCTTCCAGATCGGCTTCTTTATTTTCATCCCAGAAAATTTGGACCCTCCCCTCCAGAACAAAAGCAGTAATGTTGTGAGGTGTTGCTGGGGGGAACGTATCTTTTGGGATGATTCTAAGCGTGTGACTGAATGGACTCAAGATCAAGGGGTCTGAATCCCGGCTCATAGTCTGCACGCGGTAAGACTGCACCTCTCCGAACCGAAATTCAAGGTCCGAATATTCTGCAGTACTGACTCGATGTTTCGAGTTCACGAGATAGCCCACGATTTGAGGCGGCTGGGAGCCATCGACGTTCTCTGTTGGCGGGTCCCAGTTCACCACGATCTGGTCCTGCTGCACCTGATACCTGAGAGCGGTCGGCGGCCGTGCCGAAGGGACAGGTCTCGTTTGTACGAAGTTCGAAAAAGGGGAGCGACGGTTCTGGCTGTTGGCGAACCGAAGTCCGTAGATACAGGTCTGGTCTAAGCCGGGGCTGTCCTCGAAAACGAACTGAGTTCCCTCATGGTATGGCGAGAGTTGGTTGCGTTGTAAACGGGCCGTCGCTTCAGCCTCTTCAGTGAGGGAGGGGTTGATTCCACATTGCCGGTAAATTTCCACCCGTTCAATCTCCCCCGGGGGAAGGGAGAACACGATCTGGAAGTGATCTCCGACTTGAACGACTTTCAGATTAGTGACCGTCTCCGGATGGCGAACCAGCGGAGGAAGCGGGTCCCCCACCTTGGCGCAGGAGGCGAGGAGGAGGCAGGAGAGGCACAGGGTCAGACTTTTCACAGAATGTAGCGCGACAGATCTCGATCCTTGACGATGTTTGCCAACTGTTCCTTCACGTAGTTTGCGTCGATAATCACTTGTTTCTTTGGTAGATCAGGAGCATCGAAGGAGATGTCTTCCAGAAGTGCTTCCATGATCGTGTGTAACCGACGGGCACCGATGTTCTCAGTCGTCTCGTTGACGACGCTGGCAAAATGGGCAATTTCGTTGATGCCGGACTTCATGAATTTCAAGCGCACGCCTTCTGTGGCCAGAAGTTCCCGATATTGTTTGACCAAAGCATTCTGGGGTTCCTGAAGAATTCGAATAAAGTCCTCCTTGCCCAGCGAGTTCATCTCCACTCTGACGGGAAATCTACCTTGCAGTTCGGGAATCATGTCGGAGGGCTTCGAGACATGGAAAGCACCAGCTGCAATAAACAGGATGTGATCGGTGCGAACCATTCCGTGGCGGGTATTCACGGTGGTTCCCTCAATGATGGGTAAGATGTCTCTTTGTACTCCCTCCCGGCTGATCTCGGGTCCTTGCCCCGTTTCTCTTCCAGCGATCTTGTCAATTTCGTCGATAAAAACGATGCCCGAATCTTCCACCCGGTCCAGGGCCTCGCGGGTCACCTGTTCCATATCAATGAGTCTGGATTCCTCCTCCATAATGAGGTACTCGATGGCTTCCTCGACGGGCATTTTGCGCTTTCGTTTCCTTGTTCCCAGGATACCGGGCAACAAGTCTCTGATGTTGATGTCCATCTCCTCGATGCCTTGACCAGGGATGATCTCGAAGGAGGGGAAGCCACGCTCTGGAACTTCTAACTCGACGTTTCTATGGTCTAACTTTCCTTCTCGAAGCTGACGGCGCAGTTTTTCACGAGTCTTGTTGAATGTTTCCAGTGGTGGGGCACCCCGTTTAGGGGTAGCCTCCCGGCCCTTTGGCGCTTTGCGCTTTCTTTGGGGTGAAGGGGGAAGCAGCAAATCGAGCAACCGTTCCTCGGCGTTCCGCTCTGCCTTCTTGGCCACCATGGCTATCTTCTCCTGACGCCGCATGTCCACTGCAATATCCACCAGGTCACGGATAATCGATTCCACGTCCCGGCCCACATAACCGACTTCGGTGAATTTACTGGCCTCTACTTTCAGAAAGGGAGAATTAGCCAGCCGAGCCAGCCGCCGGGCGATTTCTGTTTTACCCACACCTGTCGATCCAATCATGAGGATGTTCTTGGGTTGGATCTCTTCGGCCATTTGCGGCTTCAGTTTCTGTCTTCGAACTCGATTTCTCAGGGCCACGGCCACTGCGCGCTTGGCTTTGCGTTGACCGACGACGTGTCGATCCAGCTCATCCACAATCTGGCGAGGCGTCATCTCATCCAGGTTGAGAGGGCTGTCCTCGAGTTCGTTTTCCAGGGATTGAAGGGAGGTGGTGGAAGTAGTCATGATCAGAGGGTTTCAACAGTGATAGCGGAATTCGTATAGATACAAATTCCCCCGGCAATGTTCAGAGACTCCAGGGCAATTTTTTGGGCCGATATTTTGGTGAATTGCAGAAGAGCCTGAGCAGCAGCCAGGGCATAGGGACCTCCCGAGCCAATGGCGATCACGCCATGATCCGGCTCGATTAAGTCGCCATCCCCGGAAACCAGAAAGGAATGCTTCTTGTCGCTAATGATCAGTTGGGCGTGCAGGTGTCTTAAGACTTTGTCGGTACGCCATTCCTTGGCAAGTTCTACAGCGGCTCGCGGGAGGTTCCCTTGAAATTGTTCCAGTTTGCTCTCAAATCGAGCAAAAAGAGAGAAAGCGTCAGCCGTTGATCCGGCAAAGCCAGCCAGGACCTGATTATCGTGGAGTCGACGGATTTTTTTCGCTGTACTCTTGATAATGGTGTCTCCCAGACTGACCTGGCCGTCCCCTGCCAGGGCCACCTGTTTGCCCCTCCTGACCAAGAGTATCGTCGTCCCTCGGAGCGCTGCCATGATTGGCTGCCAGTATAGTATAAGACTCATGGGGCGAGCAAAAACGTCGAATCTCCCGGCTTAGATCGAATGTGTAGAACTTCTTGATATGAAGTGCATCTCAGTAAGTAGATGAGTTGATTATGGGAAGGGGTCAGTCCTTCTCTCCTCCTGGAAGTCCCAGAAAGGACACACCCCAAAGTGACTGACCCCTTCCCACCTAAATTCCTCTTCTAGGACAGGCTCCTCAAATCAAACTGAGTTGTGCGGCATTCCTCCCAAGTTTCTCGCGAAAGAGGTTGACCTGGGAGTTGACTTCACCTCCAATGAGCAGGAAGAAGCTGGAGAGGTATAACCAGAGCATCAGCAAGATAAGTGTCCCCAGACTTCCGTAGAGCTCTTGATAGATTTCGTAGTCGACGAATCGATTTACGAAAACCGCGAAACCGCTCGATCCCAAGATCCAACACAAACTAAAGATAGCGCTACCTGGCGATAGAAGAGTCCAGGGAAGGGGCCGGGCGGGAAGGGCGGAATAAACAATCTGCATTCCAATATTGAGGAAAATAAAGATCAGGATCCAGCGAGTGACAGTGTAAATGGCGGCCAGATGAGCCTGGAATGACGGATAGGGTGTGACGGTAATGCGCTGAAGAAACAGTTGAATCAGCCAGTCGCCAAAGAAAAGAAGAATACCTGAAGCGATGACAAAGAGGGACACCAGAATGGTCACACCTATGGCCAGCAGTCGTATTCTTACATAGGAGCGAGTCTCTTGGATGGCCAGAGCTCGATTCAAGTCCCCCACCATTCCGCTGAAGCCTACCGATGCCCACCAAAGCGCCAACAAAATACCCAGCGAGACCACTCCCTTATTTTGGTGACTGATCAGGTCCAGAGTGAACGCGCGCACCCAGGTGTAGGTCCGCTCGGGCAGAAACTGATTCATTTCCACCAGAATCTTGTCCAACAAGCCGGGTTCGATCGGGATGAACCCAATGATCGCGCTTAGAAAAATGAGAAAAGGGAAAAAGGCCAGTAAGAAATAGAAACTCAGTCGGGCGGCCATTCCCCAGCAATCGTCACCACTGATCTCCTTCCACAAAGCGAGCCAGAACTCCCTCTTGGTGAGGTAATAGAAGGCTTGCAAATCTAACTTAATGAGGTTGGATGGCATGAGAACCGAGTGGACTAAAGGATTGCCTGGCAGGACGTTCTGATAAAACGATATTGCTCAAAGCAGCGCTGGCATCCGAAAAGGTGCTCGATTGTATCGATGACTTCTGTATCCGTGAGCTGATGTTCTGCGAGAGACCGGAGTTTCATGGGATGGACATGGATGGGCCGACTGTCAGTCGGGAAAGTGATTGTGAACATGAATTTGGTGATCAGCGGAGTACTCATACAATAGAATTTATGATAACAAATTTGGGGGATCGGGCAAAGGTAGCTTATGCTATATTTCTCCCGTCGCGCTCGCCACAAACGTTACCGTCTATATGAAACGAGGCACTCATTGGGCAGGGACATCGATTGGGCCACACCACGAATCTCCGAGCTGCGGCAAGAGATAGAACACCACAATTATAGATATTATGTTTTAGACGATCCCGCCATTGCTGACGAGGAATACGATCGCATGTTCCGGGAATTGGTTGCTTTGGAGCAGGAGTACCCGGAGCTTGCTTCCTCAGAGTCTCCGACCCAGAGAGTTGGCGCCCAACCTCAAGAAGAATTCCAAAAGGTAGAGCACCATGCGCCCATGTTGAGCCTGGGCAATGCCTTTAACGAAGCGGAACTGCGTGCCTTTTATAAGCGAATCAGTAACCTTCTGGGAACAAAAAAGATTGACTTGGTGACGGAGTTAAAGATTGACGGCGTGGCCGTGGCCCTGACCTTCCAGGATGGAGTCTTGGTGCGGGGAGCGACCCGAGGCAATGGTTTAATCGGAGAGGATATCACCGCTAATCTGAAAACCATCCGGGCCATTCCCTTGAGATTGCGCAAGGGAACGCCAAGGCCTGAAACGGTGGAGGTGCGGGGAGAAGTCTATCTCCCGATTACCGCTTTTAATCGGATGAACGAAGAGCGTGCCAAGGCCGATCAAAGTCCTTTTGCCAATCCACGAAATGCAGCTGCTGGAGCCCTTCGCCAGCTCGATCCGGGCATGACCGCATCGCGACCTTTGGCCTTTTTTGCCTACTCCGTTGGCTATGTTGAAGGCATGAGTTTCAAGACCCAGATCCAGGTCCTCAAGCAGCTGCGGGAATGGGGCTTTCCCGTGAACACGCACTATCGTCATGGGCACTCCATCGATCGAGCTTTCAAATTTTGTTCCGAATGGGAAGGTAAAAGGGAATCCCTGGATTTTCAGATTGATGGTGTTGTCGTCAAGGTCAATCGTCTGGACTATCAGGATCGCCTGGGGGTGGTGAGCCGAGATCCCCGTTGGGCAGTTTCCTACAAGTTTCCGGGCCAGCTGGCAACGACGCGTCTTCTAGAGATCAAAATCAACGTGGGACGCAGTGGGGCCCTGAATCCCTATGCAGTTCTGGAGCCGGTTCAAATTGCAGGAGTGACCATAAAAACGGCGACCCTCCACAATGAAGACGACATACGGCGAAAGGACATTCGTGAAGGAGATGTGGTCGTGGTCAAGCGGGCGGGCGACGTCATTCCTCAGGTGGTCGGAGCCGTGCGCGAGAAGAGAACCGGGCGGGAACGAGTATTCACCTATCCAGATCGTTGTCCCGTTTGTCGGCAGCGGGTGGTGCGGAAACCGGGGGAAGCCAGGGCCTACTGTACCAACCCCAAATGTCCGGCTCAGGGTCTGGAGGCACTCAAACACTTTGTCAGTCAGGGGGCCATGGACATTCGTGGATTGGGCGAGCAGACATTGGAAAAGCTGATAGCTCTGGATTTGGTCGAAGACCCCTCGGACCTATATTTTCTCAACAGGGAGGAGGTTGCCCAACTTCCCAACTTCAAGGAGAAGTCCGTTGCTAACCTGCTCGATAGTATCGAGCAAGGCAAGTCCCAGCCTTTTCGGCGCGTGTTGTTCGCACTCGGGATCCGCCATGTGGGAGAGAGCATTGCCGCGCTTCTAGTGAATCATTTCTCTGACCTGGACTCTTTGATGAAAGCGTCTGAGGAGGAGATTTCCTCCATTGATGGCATCGGACCTGAGATTGCCCGTAGTGTCCACGATTACTTCGGGACCAAGCAGAGTCATCGTCTGATTAAGAAGCTCAAGAAAGCAGGACTCCAGTTTCGGGATGCCAGGGGATCGGTGAAGGACGAAGGGCCCCTGAAAGGAAAGACCTTTGTGGTGAGTGGTACCCTGCCCACCTTCAGCCGTGCCCAAGCCACGGAGTTCATTAGAAGTCATGGCGGGAAAGTGACCTCCTCCGTGTCCTCGAAGACCGATTTCCTGGTGGTGGGTGACTCACCCGGATCGAAACGACAACAGGCCAGGAAATTGCAGATACCACAGATCTCTGAAGAGAAGTTAAGGAAGATGGTTGAGTAGGCCAAAGAACTTGAAAGTCCAAGCACCCACTCGTATGACTCTAGGTGGAGCTACCCTCGATATTTATCCGCTCTACCTGTTTGAGGAAGGTGGATTGACACTTAATGTAGCAATAGACCTGTACAGTGAGGTCGAGCTCGAAGAACAGTCGGAGGATCGGATTCGCATCGAGGCCACCGACCTGGGGTTGGTCCTGGAAGGTCCCGATCTGGAAGCGCTACAGAGCCATGGAGAATTTGCCCCTCTTGACCTGATCTTGAGGGTTCTAAAGTTCTACAGGCCCGGGAACGGTCTGATCGTACGGACCAAAAACAACGTTCCGCCCGGGTCCGGTCTGGGAGGCTCCTCCTCTCTCTTGGTTTGTCTGAGCACGGCTTTGCTTCAGTGGGAAAACCGCCCTGTCAACAAAGAGCAGATGATTGATTTTGGAGCCAATATTGAAGCACAATCCATTCGCATTCCCACCGGCAAGCAGGACTATTTCCCACCCGCCTACGGAGGTTTTCATGCTCTGTGGTTCGAGATTGAAGGGATCCGCCGTGAGCGACTCACTTTTTCCGCCCAATTTGAGAACCAGCTCCAAGAGCGGATTTTATTGGGGTATTCTGGCGTATCGCGTTTTTCGGGTAGCAGCAACTGGAACATCATGAGAAAGTACATCGATAACGAAGGTGCTACAGTCGTCGGCCTGGGGAAGATCAAGGAAATCGCCTTGGCCGTCTACCAGAGCCTGAAGGAGGAAGATCTGGACAAGTTTGCCGAATGTTTGGCCACCGACTGGGAGAACCAGAAGGGTTTGGCTGACGGGGTGACAACCCCGGAAATCGATCGGATCTTCGATGCGGCCCGGCAGGCGGGAGCCCAGGCGAGTAAGATCTGCGGCGCCGGAGGTGGAGGATGTTTTTTGACGGTGGTGGGTGAAGGTCGTCAGCAGGAGGTCATAGAGGCCATCCAGGGCACAGGAGGAGAGATCCTGGATTTTCATTTCTCGAAATCCGGTGTGCGAGTGGTCCAGTAATGTCTCCCATAGAGCTGGAAAGCTGTCCTAATTGTCGCTACACACTCATTGAAAGGAGCACCTACTGCCCCTATTGCGGAACCCAGCTGACCCATCCCCTTTGGAAGAAGATGGGGGCCTGGATTTTGCTGATCTTAATCGGCTATGGTCTGGTGAGGTGTCATGTTCGGATGCTCGATGGGTTTTAAATAGAGAAAGATTCAACAATGGGCTCAGAAACGTATCAGAAAGGATCACTCCAGTACGTGTACCAGGCTCGATCCGATGTGGGGCAGGTCAGAAGTAATAACGAAGACACTCTAATTGAAGAACCCATTTTGGGATTGTTTGGAGTGTGCGACGGACTTGGAGGCCACGCTGCAGGTGAAGTAGCAAGTTCCATTGCGGCGAAAACACTCAAGGAATTCGCCCAGAAGGTATCCGAGTCTCCCGAGGGGACCCTGGAGTCCGGTATCCAGGAGGCCAACAGACGGATCTTGAGTGACCAGGCTGCCAATCCTGAGCACCGGGGGATGGGAACCACGGTCACCTCTCTCTGGCTGATGCCCGAGAACTCAGGATCCGGTTGGATTGGGCATGTGGGAGACAGCCGAATGTATCGGCAACGGGAAGATAAACTCGAGCAGTTGACGGAGGACCATTCTCCCGTTTTTCGCCTCTTTCAACAGGGGATACTCACCAAAGATCAGATGCAGCGGCATCCCCAGAAGAACTTGTTGGACCGGTCGCTGGGTGTATTTCCCCAATTGAAAGCGGACGTTCTCTCGGTCCCTCTGACCTCAGACGATATCTTTTTGATTTGCACGGATGGGTTGACCGACGCTCTTTCTGACCAGGAGATTCAATCAGTCTTGACGACTTGTCCCATCAGCGACGCTGCCGACCAGCTGACAGCGATGGCCAACGAAAAAGGGGGGCTGGATAATATCACCGTGGTGCTGGTGCAGATTCTGGAGATCTGAATCGAATACTAGCCAGGATGATTTCTTCACTGCGCTCAGATGAAGGCGGCGCTGCTGCAGTAAAGAATTTATTAAAGGTCCAGGCTAATCAGGACGAACTCCACAGGACCGGAGAAAGACTTTATCCTCTTCAGTTAGCTTCCATCCTGCAGGGGGCTTCTTTTCATCCTCAGCTGCTTTGATACGGCTGTTTTTCTTGGGTTCTTCATTCATATCACACCCTCACCGGGTTTTCCCTGATTGCTCACATAGTTAATGATGCCAGGAGCCTCTGAAAGTTTTTTAAAATAAGTGCCTCTTTTGATCCATCAGGCACTGGGAACGAGGCATTTAGTGCCTCGCTCCTTGACCTCCTCTCACAAGCCCATTCCACAAACGTCATCGTATTTATGGAACGAGACACTTACCCAGGAATTGACAAGCCTCATCGTAGATGCCTGTGCTGCCACTCTCTCTTGTTCCCGCAACATTCAGAGTTCGGACCTTGTGCCGTTTTACCCAGTCCAGAAGTATCTCAGGGGAGGAATCCTCACACAGGTCGATCACCAGGCAGGGCTTGTCGTGTTTTTTGGCGAGTTTTACGGTTAAGGCACTTCCTCCTGAAAGAGAACCCTTGTAGAGAACCACTGTTCCATCTGAGTCTCGAACGTTCCATCGAGTTCGCTGTGTGTAATCGTATGAGGGGGTCTCCTGGAGAGGATAGACTTCCTTGAGTGGCCCGTCCTCGGCCCGCCGGCCGCGGGGACACCACCCTCCGCAAGGAACTCCTAACTTTAAAGCGACGTCCAGAGCAGCTCTGTCTACGCCCGTCTGTCCACCCGAGATGACCCTCTCGATCATTCTTCTGTGGCGATCGATCGCAGTGAAATGGGAATGACCGGGATGGTTCCGGCTTTGGATAGAAGCGATATTTCCTGCTGAAACTCGGTGAGGATCTTCTCCTGGAGGCTTTCGGAAAGGTGAGCACTATTGGCGCAATAGAGTTGCCGTCCACCAACGGGTTGTGCTTGAACCTCTTTCTCTTTGAGCGCCTGGGCCACCAGGATGCAGCTTGCCCTTTCAGCATAAGATTGGAGGATCCTGCTTCCTTGGGGGCTGAGCTCACCGATGAGGTAAATGCCGTGTAAAAGGTTGGAGAACTCCTCGAAAAGTCCGGAGAGGAGATTTTGTGTTTCTGACCACACGGCTTCAGAAGTGAGCTGTCGGGCCACCTGTATGTAAAAGGTTCTGGCCCCTTCAGCTATTGTGGAGGCAAGTACAAGATCCTGAGCGGCAGATTTTTCTCCAGCTTCCAGGAGCCGTTGTTCCGTTTTTTCCATTCCCGCCACCAGAACAAGAGGTTCATCCTGCCGGGAGTTCACAACAGCTTCCACGGCTGCAGAGACTCCTGCCTCATCTTGAATAGCGGAACTTTCAAACTCCAGGATGTTCACATTACTCACCTAGCCGGGACGATGCATTGTCCCGGCTAGGATCATGCCACAATTCAACTGGAGTGACCAGGAGCGGGTCTGACGAATAGGCGGCGCATGAATCCTGCTAATACTGGTTTGGAATTGGAACCACTGGCAAGCCGGGACTGTCCGACGGCACGACGGCACTAACTCTATCGGGGACCCATTCGCAATGCCCCATCCAGACGAATGGTCTCGCCATTGAGGGTGACGTTTTCGACGATATGCTGGACAAGAGCCGCATACTCATCGGGGCGGCCCAATCGAGGGGGAAAGGGAATTTGTTCCCCGAGTGAGATCCGTGCCCGCTCTGGGAGTCCGGCTAAGAGGGGGGTGTCAAAGATGCCGGGAGCAATACTGATGACGCGGATGCCCTGGTGGGAGAGTTCCCGGGCCGCTGGCAAGGTCAAGGACACAATCCCACCCTTTGAGGCAGCATAGGCCGCCTGACCGATCTGTCCTTCAAAGGCTGCTACGGAAGCGGTGTTGACGATGACCCCGCGTTCTCCCTCTTCACCTGGCTGATTGTGCTCCATGGCTGCAGCGGTCAAGCGAAGAGTGTTGAAAGTGCCGATGAGGTTGACTTCAATGATCCGGTTAAAGTGTTCCAAGTCGTGGGGTCCGGTTCGACCCAGGATCTTTTCGGCGATGGCAATGCCCGCGCAGTTGACCAGAATGTGAACGCCACCGTGCTGGTTCACTGCGCCCTCAATCGCCTTTTTGACGGATGTCTCCCGGGTGACATCGGTTTCGATAAACAGTGCCCCCTCACCTAATTCGTCTTCCAAGGTTTTACCCGCCTTCTGGTTCAAGTCGGCGATAAGCACCTTGGCGCCCAGGGAGTGAAGCCTTCGCACCGTGGCTGAGCCCAGTCCTGAGGCTCCTCCTGTAACCATTGCGCTTTTTCCCTTAATGAACATAATGATGCACAGTATGTCAGACAAGGTATCGAAAACTGAAGAGGAATGGAGAGAGCAGCTCTCACCGCAAGAGTTTGAAGTCTGTCGCAATAAGGGTACAGAAGCGCCCTTCTCCGGGAAATACTGGGATTGCAAAGAAGAGGGGATTTACCGTTGCACCGGTTGCGGCAACGAGCTGTTTCATTCAGACACCAAATTTGATTCCGGCACAGGTTGGCCGAGTTTCTGGGCGCCCGTCTCAGACCAGGGTGTGAGTACGGACATGGACGACAGTCTTCACATGCCCAGAACCGAAGTCTTGTGCGGCAACTGTGACGCACACCTTGGGCACGTTTTCCCCGATGGACCTCAGCCGACCGGGCAGCGCTACTGTATCAACTCCGTCAGCCTCAAGCTGGACAAGGAGTAGCGCTACGCGCTCCCGTGCTTTCGTGCGTTCGTGCGTTCGTGCTGTCGTGCTGTCGGAGCACACGAAGCGCGCCAGAATCTGACCTCCTGACCACAGCCGGCAGACCGGCTGAAATCCGAAATTCCAAATCCCAAACCACGACAGCACGAACGCACACGCGCGAAGCGCGCCTGCACGACAGCACGAACGCACACGCGCGAACCCCGCCTGCCCGCCTGCACGACTGCACCAATT
>JACZQQ010000184.1 GCA_022545645.1 Acidobacteriota bacterium
CTGTTTTTGGCCGGAGAAAGAAGAGTGAATTCTGTTTCCCAGTAACGCAAGACATGGGGTTGGATGGAGCACAGCTTGCACACATCGCCGATTTTATAGAAGAGCTTCTTACGGATCACCGCCATCAGAAGAAATCAAAAACTCAGAAGTCGCGACGGCCGGAAGGTGACGTATCGACTCGATGGCAACTTCATGCGTTCCCCGGTTTGGGGATTCCGACCAAGCCGTCCCTTGCGCTGGACGACGTTGAGAGTCCCAAAGCCAGACAACTTCACGTTTTCGCCACTCACCAGACTTTTCTTGACGCATCCTAGAATCAATTCCACCAAATCCTTAGCCTCTGCGAAAGAAATTCCTCCGTGCCTCTGGTAAACAATTTGAGCAAGGTCTGCTTTTATCACAATCTATCCCTGGAGACTGGATCGATCTTGGGATGCGCTACGCGTTTCTCATCATAGGCAGACGCAAAAAGAGTGTCAAGAGAGAAGATAGGAGGTAAAAGAGTTTGGGGACAGTCCCAAAACTCAAACTCTTTTACCTCCTATCTTCTCTCTTCTGGATTCGCTATTCTGATGCACTCTGATGCGGGACTTTGTAGTTCTCTTCTCTGTTTATCTCTCTATGGGACCCTTGCTGGGCGGGCAGGAGCTCAGTGGGTTGGACCGGCGCGTACGAGAGGGCCAGGATGCCCTCTACCGTCTGGACTACGCCCAAGCCGAGAACATCTTCAAGCAGCTCATCGAAGAAAACCCGGACAGCCCGGTGGGATATGGAATGTTATCCATTGCCACCTGGAATCAGCTTCGGTTTGCCGCCTCCAATCTGGCCCTGGACAATTATGGGACCCCGACTCCCTTTACCAAGAACCGGACTTACAAGAACGTCAATCAGGAAACCCGACGCTTCCACGAGGCCAACGACAACCTTTTGGCTCTGTGCGACAAGCTTCTGGAAAACAACCCCCAGGATGCTTTGGCACTCTATTTCGAGGGTCTTGCCTATGAGAACTTGGCGGCCGAGGCCATTGTCATTACCAAAAGCAGGAGGACTGCCTTCAATTACGGCAGAAAGGCCAATAGTGTCCACAAGAAGGTTTTGGAGCTCGACCCCCATCTTATCGATGCTCAGGTCAGCGTCGCCGGCAATGAATTTGCCAAAGCCACCCTTCCCTGGAGTATCAAATGGTTGGCCTTTTTGGTGGGAATTCGGGGAGACAAGGAGCAAGCCTTCGAAAGGCTCGAGCGGGTCGCCCAGAAAGGAAAGTATCGACAGCTCGATGCTCAAGTGCTTCTGGCCGTGCTCCATTCCTGGAAAGGCGATCCCCTCAAGCCCGTTGCCATCTTCCAGGATCTGAGAGAGAAGTATCCTCAGAACTTCCTTTTTGATATCAACCTGGCAGCCATCCATCAGTTCAATCTGAACGATGCCGAATCCGCGCTCGGCATCTATCAGCAATTGCTCAAGACCCTCCCCAGTAAAACTGCAGGTCTTCTTGCCGGAGAAGTCTACCTGCGAATCGGACTGGCTTATCTCCAGCTGGGTCAACACAGCCTGGCCCTTCAAGCCTTTACCCGAGTCCTGGAGGAGCCCACAGGGGAAATGGAAACCGGCCCCCTGGCCTATTTCCACATGGCCCAAATTCACGAGCAGAGGGGAGACAGGGATCAAGCCATCGAGTACTACCAGCAGGTACTTGAGGACTCCGTTCCCCAGAACACGCTGAAGGAAACGCTCAAGGAAGCCCGGCGCAGATTGAACCGCCTCAAGTAGAGAATTCGGTGCCAGCCCCAAGAATTCTCCAGGAATACCAGGACTTTACTGAAGAATTCTGGGCCTGTCCCCGAATTCCCCGAACCGAAGCGCGAACGCACGAAATCACCATAGACTTGACAACCTGGTTTCGCTTCTCTAAGGTGCCCCTGACATTTTATTAACTCGTCATGGTTGGATGAGCGGGAAGATCGGTGAAAATCCGACGCTGCCCTCGCAACTGTAAGCAGGAAGAAAATCCACAAGGATGCCACTGTCCGCCCCCCGCGGATGGGAAGGCGTGAGATTTCCCTGCCAGCCAGGAGACCGATCCAATCGTGACCTCTCAATACTTCCGATGGGGAAGTTAGGAGGTACCATGCATTACACCCTTTCCACTTTTTCTACCCTCTTTTCTGCGGGTCGCTCCAACCAGGATAGCGGATCCAGTTGCGAAGTCTTACTGAAGTTAAGACGTCCGCTCCATGGACTGTGGGGACATTCTCGAGACTGATCGGGAACAACCCAACCACTGAATTCATTCTGGTTCCGAACATTTTCGTCCGCACCGCTCTGTCCTGGACTTCTCTGTCTTCATGAAGATTCCAGGAAGGTCAGGAGACCTGACCGGGTCGGGCGAGGCAACAAAAAAGGAGTAACCCATGAAGATTAGACTTAGTCGGTTTCTTACCCTCATCTTAATACTCACATCGACAGCTGTGACCAGCGCCCAAACTACTTCCCAGACCGAAGAGCGCGAGCAAGATTCGACTTCACCGCCCGCGAAACAAGGTTCTGGAGAAAAGCTTCCCTCCATTCATCATGAAGTCACGGTGACGGCCACACGCACCCCCACCGATCTCCGGGAGATCGGCCAGACTCTTACCCTCATCACGGCCGAAGACATTGAAGCTCAAGGCGCCCGAGATGTCCTCCAGGTCTTGGAAACCGTGCCTGGATTCAACGTCGTGCGTGCAGGCTCCTTCGGAGCAACGACCTCGGTCTTTGTGCGAGGAGGGGAGAGCGATTTCAATCTGGTTCTCATTGACGGAGTACAGGTAAACCAACCGGGTGGAACCTTCGATTTCGCCGACCTGACCACCACCAACATTGAGCGAATCGAAATCGTTCGGGGTCCTTCCTCTGTGCTCTATGGTGCAGATGCGATGACCTCTACCATCCATATCATCACCCGCAAAGGAGAGGGAAAGCCTTCAGGCAACCTCCTGTTCGAAGGAGGCACCTTCGACACCTACCTCTTGCGGGGAGGCCTCCAGGGTGAGGCCAAGAAACTCCACTACTCGCTGGGCGGTCATTACTCCCAATCGGATGGCCTGCATGAGCTCAACAACCAGTACGACAAGTTCGAACTCTCAGCCAACACCACCTTTCAACTGAACGACTCCTCCTCCATCGGGGCCAATGTTCGCTACCTGGACAGTGAATATCACCTTCCCAACGATGACTCGGGGGCGGTCGTTGACCCCAACGACTTTCGAACCACCCAAGAAACTATTTTTTCAACCTTCTACGAAAATCTGTTGACGAGCCGTTACAGCACCAAGGTTCTGTATGGCTACCAGAGGAGAGTCGGCCGGAACTTTACGCTAGCAGACGGAACTGGCGATTTCTCCGACTTCACATTTGAAAGCACCGAGAACAGACATTACCTGGATTGGCAAAACAGCTTTCAGCTGGACGCCCGCAATCTGATCACGGCTGGAGTTTCTTATAAAAGGGAAGAATCAGAAACGAGCAACCTGAATCGGCGCAGTGTGGGCGTCTACCTTCAGGAACAGTTTTCCCGGGCCGACCGGTTTTTCCTGACCGTTGGGGGCCGCTATGACAACAATAACCGCTTTAAGAGTTTCGCCACCGGCAGTGTCTCGGTGGCTTATCTGATCGATGACGAGTTCAAGCTTCGTGCCAGCTTGGGGAACGGCTTTCGGGGCCCCAATTTCATCGAAATTGGGGGGTTTCCCTCCTTCGGCATTGTGGGGAATGAAGACTTGAACCCCGAGAGGAACTTCGCCACCGATTTCGGCCTGGACTATTTCTCCAGAAACCTCCGGGCAGGAGTATCGGGAACGGTTTTCTTCAACCGATTCAGCGATCTCATCGAGTTCACTTTCTCGGTGCCGCCGGGAACTCCAAACTACCTGAATTTGGAAAAGGCGAAGAGCCAGGGACTGGAACTGGAAGGTTTCCTATCGCCTACAGGAGAGCTCCGCCTGGGCGGCCGATATACCTTCACCCACACCGAAGTAACGGACGCGGGCTCCGTGCCGGGCGGAAGCTTCGAGGAGGGTGAGCAACTCCTGCGACGCCCCCGCCACATGGGAGGAATCTATACGGAGTTTCGGAAAGGCCGATATAAACTCCGGATCGATTTCAAGTACAAGGGCGAGCGGGATGACTTTCAATTCTTCCCCGACTTTTCAAGCACCCGGGTGGTCTTGCCCGGCTATTGGAAGGTGGACTTCAGCGTGATCGTACCCATTGTCCAACTCTCGGACTCAGGAAGCGACCTCGCGGTGGTGTTCCGCGGTGAAAACATTTTCAACAAGCAGTACACGGAAATTGCCGGATTTGAGTCGCCGGGAAGAAGCCTATTGGCCGGTCTTGAAGTGACGTTCTAACAGAAAGGAGATCCATGATGAAAAGAAAAGAGATCCATAGTCCAAGGAGGCACAGCCGACCGCTGGCTCTGGCTTTGACACTGGTGGGTGGGCTGCTTCGGTTGCTTCCCCATCTACCTAACCTGGTCCCAGTGGGCGGGTTGAGCCTCTTTGCGGGCGCTCGCCTGCGGGGCTGGCAAGCCTATGCGATACCCGTGATCATTATTCTGGTGACCGATCCCATCATGGGAATCATCTTCGGCTATCCTGCCTATACCCTGGTCACACCCTTTGTCTGTGGCAGCTTTTTGATCTATGTTTGGATCGGCTGCCATCTGCGAACAACCGAGAATCCCTGGCGAATTGGAGGGGCTGCCTTGCTGGGGAGTGGGCAGTTTTTCCTGATCACTAATTTCGGAATGTGGCTGTCGGGAATCTCCATTTACCCGCTCACTGCATCCGGGCTCATGGCCTGCTATCTTGGGGGGATTCCCTACTTGGGCCGCACCCTTTTGAGCGATCTTGCCTACAGCGGTTTACTGTTTGGCCTGCATGCCTGGATTGCCCGTGTGGCTGTTCCCCAGGAGCGGGTGAGAGAGAATGCGGAGGTGGTACTCTCGTGAAGAAGGTCTGGCTTTCCTGGAGCAGCGGAAAAGACAGCGCCTGGACCCTGCACCGGTTGCGAGAACAAGGGAAGTGGGAAGTTTGCGGTTTGTTCACGACCCTCAACGAAAACTTCGATCGGGTGGCCATGCACGCGGTGCGCCGCGTTCTGCTGGAGGCCCAGGCCGAGGCCGCCGGTTTACCTTTGCGCATCATTCCCCTTCCCTGGCCTTGTTCCAATACCGACTATGAACGAATGATGGCGAAGATCTGGGTCGAGGCGGTGCAAAATAGCGTGGAAGCCATAGCCTTCGGCGACTTGTTTCTGGAAGACGTTCGGGAGTACCGGCTCAACCAGCTGCAGGATACCGGCCTGGAGGCCATCTTTCCTCTATGGCATCGTCCCACTGGCGCTCTGGCCCGGCTAATGATCGACTCGG
>JACZQQ010000021.1 GCA_022545645.1 Acidobacteriota bacterium
GTACCCGCTTGCGGGTCGCACAGTCAGGACGGATCATTGCGCCGATGCAGTAGAGCGGGTGTAAGAAGTGCGGGCTAGCAGCTCAGATGGAGCAGTGTAGGAGTGGGAAGGCCGGGGGCACCCGCTTGCGGGTCGCGGCAACGCAATAGACGCGGCCAGATCCGCCGCCGCAGTAGATTTGGTGTGAAGCGTGCAGGCTAAAAGAGCTTCATCTGTCGGTCAAGTTCTGATTGAAGTGAAGAGACGGAAACACCGATGAGACGGATCTTGCGCTTCGGATCACGAAACTTTCTCAGCAACTTTCGGGCAAGCTGATAGATATCGGATTCATCCTCCAGCGCCTCACGCAGTGTGGTTTGCCGGGTGATGGTGGTGAAATCCGAATAACGCAGCTTAAGGGTGATCGTCTTGCCGGAGAGTCCCTTTTTAGACAGCCGCTGGGAGATACTGGCGGTGAGACGAAATAGAGTTTGTTCCAAGGTTTCGTTATCCCAGGCATCTTCAGGAAAGGTGTGCTCGTGACCGATGGATTTGGCTTCCCGACTCTCCATCACCGGCCGATTGTCAACGCCATTGGACAGGTTCCAGAGATGGGCCCCCATTTTTCCGAGACGCTGTACCAGTACGTCTTTCTGGTAATGGCGAAGCTGCAGGATCGTTTTGATCCCCATTTGGGAAAGCTTTGTCTCGGTTTTCGGTCCCACTCCCCAAAGTCGCGAAATGGGAAGAGGATCGAGAAAACTTTGCACCTGATGGGAAAGAACCAGGGTTAAACCATCAGGTTTCTTCAAGTCTGAAGCGATCTTGGCAACAAACTTGTTGGGCGCAATTCCAATCGAGGAGGTCAGCTGCTGATCTTGGAGAATGGTGCTCTTTAGCGACTGGGCGACCTTGACGGCGGCTTCACCATCACTCACCTCCTGGGACATGTCCAGGAAAGCCTCGTCAATACTCAGGGGCTCCACAAGATCAGCAAAAGAACGAAAGATGGTCCGGATGTCTCGGCTGACCTGGGTATATTTCTTGAAATCGGGGCGCAGGTAGATTCCCTTCGGGCACAATCGGAAAGCTCGGCTGATGGGCATGGCGGAATGGATTCCGAACGTTCGTGCCTCATAGGAACAGGCCGCGACCACACCTCGGCCTCGGCCCTCTCGAGGATCGGCTCCGACAATGACCGGTTTGCCTCGGTATTCTGGGCACTCTCGCTGCTCGATGGACGCAAAAAAGGCGTCCATGTCCACATGGAAGATGGTTCGATTCGACAACGTCTCAGTGTATGATAGCGATGTGAATCTTCCTATTCCCGCTAAAGAATTCGCTTCTCGCCTTTTGAAGTGGTATCGAGAGAATAGGCGCGAGCTGCCCTGGAGAAAGGATTCTGATCCCTATCGAGTGTGGGTTTCCGAAATCATGCTCCAGCAGACACAGGTCAAGACCGTCATCCCTTACTTCGAAGAATTCCTGAAAACCTACCCAAGCATTAAAGCGCTGGCTGACGCACAGGAAGACGAGATTCTCTCTGCCTGGTCCGGACTGGGATATTACAAGCGTGGGCGCAACCTCCATAAAGCCGCCCGAATCGTGTGCGAACAGCATGGGGGTGAATTCCCGCGAGACTTCAGCCAGGCTCTGCAGCTGCCCGGCATCGGTCCCTACACGGCGGGTGCCATCCTTTCTCTCGCCTACGGAGAACCTGTGCCCATCCTGGACGGCAACATTGGCCGGCTCTTTTCTCGCTACCTCAAGATCGAGGGCGCTCTTGAAGGATCAATGCTTGCCAAGCTCCGAAAATTTCTAGTCCAGCTGGTCAGTGAGGCTTCTGTTGCCGAAAATATTCGCGATTTCAACCAGGCCTTGATGGAAATGGGGGCCTTGGTGTGTACCCCCCGCAATCCTCAGTGCGTGTCCTGCCCACTGGCCGCCAGTTGTATCGCCTACCAGAAAGGGTTGGAAAAGACTCTCCCCCGACCACGCACCCGGCGCGCTGTCCAGGAGTTTCACTATACGGTCGCCCTGATTTCGAGAGGTGAAAAATATCTGCTTACACAAAACTGGAAGGACACCTTTCTGAGAGGCTTCTGGGAGTTTCCGCGTATCCAGGGGCCGCCCACCTCCCGGCTGGCGGAAAACTTCAAAATGACTCACGGGCTGCATCTGAAGGTCCGGAAAAGAGCAGCTCCCGTGGCTCATCGGATTACCTTTCGGAAACTGAATTTTCACCCGGTGCTGGTCTCCCTTCAAAGTCCGGCTCCCCAACAGACATTCACCTGGACGAAACCGGGCCAGAAGGGTTATCCTATTTCTTCCTATATCCAGAAAATATTAAAAAGCATCGAGTCTTAAACATGGCAAAAACAAAATTCTTACTCTTACCGATCCTTGTACTTTCTCTAGCCTCGCTTTCGACCTGGGGTCAGCGACAATGGTCAACTCGGCCTGCTGAGACACCTCAAACCATCCAACTGGAGGGAGGATCGCGGGTAGAATTTCGTGACTTTGCTTCCTCGGCGCTGGGTGAGCAGACCCCATACAGCATTCTCCTGCCTCCTGCCTACGACCTGGAACCGGACCGGAGATTTCCCGTCATCTACTTTCTTCATGGGATGAACAACAACCATGTCCGATGGACACAGCAACAATATGACAACATTCCCCTGGCCATCGAAAGCCTCTTCCTCAACCACAACGTACCGCAGTTTTTGATGGTCCACCCCTACGGGAAAAATCCCTTCTTCACGGATTATGAGGACGGGAGCTGGAATGGTGAAGAATACATTTATAAGGACCTCATTCAGGAAATTGAAAAGAACTTTCGTGTCAAAGCCGGGCGAGCGAATCGAGTCATCGGCGGAACCTCCCTGGGAGGGTTTGCGGCACTGAAGATAGCGATGAAATACCCTGACCTTTACAGCTCCGTTGCCGCAGGTTCACCCATTATTCTCCTGGGTGACGATCCATCGAAACTCCTGAATGCTTCTTCAGGAGGTGCGGTCAGGCGGTTTTCCGGCTTGTTCAATCCCGTTTTCGGAACACCCTTTAATCAGGATCATTGGCTGAAAAACAGTGTGGAAGTTCTCGCTCGCAGCGCCGATCTGAAAGACCTGAGGGTGTATTTGTCCTACGGTACGGCGGACCGCTACGAAGCTTTCTTCCCCATGCGGCAAGCCATTCAGATCCTTCACCAGATTCTGACCGACCGAGGAGTTTCCAGTGTTTTCCAGGTCCTGGAAGGGGAGCCTCACGGCTGGGCTCTGATCAGAGCTGACTTGGAAGGGTCGATTGAGTTTCTTACCCAGACGTTCTAACTGCAGACCGCTGACAGTTGTCAGCGGAAATCCAAAATCCCAAATACTAAATCCCAAACCTGACCTGGAACTTGAAGCTTGAAACACCCGCGAAGCGCGCTCCGACAGCACGACAGCACGAGCGCACGAGCCCGCGCCAAGCGGGCTAAGGGATGAGGACGACTTTTCCGTACTGGTTTTGTTTTTGGAGATGTTCCAGGGCGCTCCTTCCCTCCGATAGAGCAAACTCCTGATCAATGACCGGCTTGAGCTTACCCTGTCCCAATAGGGCAATGATTTCCTGGTGTTCTTTTCGGTTGCTCATGGTGGAACCGAGGATGGACAAATGGTTCCAGAAGATCAGACGAATGGCTGTCTCAGGACTGGGTCCGCTGGTGGCTCCACAGGTGACGATTTTTCCTCCCTTGGCAGCCATTTTGAGGCTTTGGACCCAGGTGGCCGCTCCCACGCTGTCGACAACGATGTCCACACCACGCTTTCCCGTCTCCTGCATCACCTCCTGAACCACATCCGTTTGGGTGTAGTTGTAACCAAAATCCGCACCTGACTCCTTGGCCCGTTGTAGCTTCTCATCACTGGAGGAACTGACGAAGGCCCTGCCACCCAAATACTTCACGATGTTCAGCGCTGCCGAAGAAACTCCACCTCCGATGCCATGAATGAAAACATCGTCGCCCGACTGAATTCCGGCTCGGGTGGTCAGCATACGCCAGGCCGTTTGAAAGACCAGGGAGAAAGCAGCGGCTTCCTGGAAGGAAACATTCTTCGGAATCTTCTCCAGGTTGGCTTCAGGAAGCACTAACTGCTCGGCGTGGGTTCCGCTGACCTGTTCACCCAACAGGCACAAGCGAATACACAGGCTGTGCTCGTCCTGATTGCAGAACTCGCACTCGCCGCAGGAAAGAACGGCGTTGATCATTACCCGATCACCCACCGAGAAACGACTCACCCCCTCCCCAATCTCCTCGACGATTCCAGCCCCGTCTGACCCAAGAATGTGGGGCATCTGCAGCTCTCGGCCGGGAAGTCCTCTCACCACCCACAGGTCTAAATGATTCAAAGCCGAGGCCTGGATTTTTACCCGAACGGAGCCGGCCTTGATCTGTGGATCGTCGATCTCCTCGTATCGGACTTGATCCAAGTCCCCGTGTTGGCGAATCAGGAATGCTTTCATTCTTTGAGCTTCTTGGTCAGGGCCGGGACAATCTCGAAAAGGTCACCTACGATCCCGTAAGTGGCGATGTTGAAGATCGGGGCATTGGGGTCGGTATTGATGGCTACGATGCATTGAGCATTCTTCATCCCCACGATGTGCTGAATGGCTCCGGAGATACCGCAAGCCAAATAGAGACGAGGAGAGACCGTCTGCCCCGAGCTGCCGATCTGGCGGTCCCGAGTGAGCCACTCACTATCGACAACGGGACGACTCGCTGCGATTTCCGCCCCCAGAGCCTCTGCCAGTTCCTCAATGATCTTTAAATTTTCCGCCTTCTTGATGCCGCGCCCCACCGCCACGATCAATTCCGCCTGTGAAAGATCCACCTTACCCTGAGTGGCTTCAAATGCTTCCAGTTGCTTGCGACGAAGCTCCACAGCAGAGAGATCCAGGGAGCGCTCCACAACCTGCCCGCTCCCCTCCTTTAAATCATCCACACTGGTCGCTCCAGTTTGCAGGGTCACGATCCATGGATGCTCGGATCGGAACTGCACGTCCGCGTTGAGCTTATTCCTGAACATCTGACGAACGAAGACGAAATCGTCCCCTTCTTTTCGGTAGCCGATACAATCGGTGACCAATCCTCTATTGATTGCGGCCGCCAATTTCGGCGCCAAATCGATATTCTGATAAATATGCCCCATGAGAAAAAGATAGGGCTGGTCTTCCGTCAGAATTTCACTTAAGGCCCTGCAATAAACATCGGGATCATAGTTCGCTAACTTCTGATCCTCGACCAGCAACACCGAATCGACCTTTTGCTTTCCAAGTCGCTCAGCCAGAGGACCGATCTCATTTCCCAGAATGAGAGCATGGAGTGAGAAACCCGCCTCCTCGGCCATTCTCTGACCCAGAGCCAGGCTCTCCAGTGATGGCGTACGGATCTCACCCTCTCCGTGATCTATGAGGACGTAGATTTTCTCAGACATGGGGATTCGTGCTGTGGTGCTGTGGTGCTGTCGTAACTTCGTGAATCTGCTTGCGTCATCCTGGTGATGGTCAACTGTCTAAAAGCATAACCTCTTCACGACCGCACGACTGCACGACCGTACCCATTCAGAGTACCTTGGCTTCTTTCTTCAGCTTCTCCACCAGTTGTTCCACCACTTCTGCAGTAGACCCTTGCAGAATCTCGGCCTTCTTCTCGACTACGGGGAAATAGACCTTGAGTACCTCGATTTCGGGGATAGAGCTCAAGTCGACGTTCAGATCACTCAGCTCGACATTTCGGATTTCCTTCTTTTTGGCCTGCATAATGCCCTTCAAAGAGGCATAGCGAATCTGGGAGATTCCCGCCTGAATGGTCAACACGGCGGGCATCGGAAGCTCCACCCACTGAAACCAGCCGCTCTCCATTTCTCGCAGCGCCTTGACTTTCTTTTGAGCGGGGTCGGCCCTGATCTCCATCACGATCGTGGCATGGGGGAGTCCCAGGAGTTCGGCCAATAGAACACCGGTCTGGGCGTAGCTCCAATCGTCCGATTGTGTCCCCGTCAGAATCAGGTCATATTCCTCCTCCTTGAGGACTTCGGCCAGGACCTTGGCCACGGCGTGGGGAGTAGTGACTTTACCCTCGTCGTCCCTGACCAAAATGGCGCGATCGGCCCCCATGGCCAGTCCTTTTCTTATGGATTTTTCTGCTCTCTGCGGACCCAGTGTGAGGATCGCCACCTCTCCACCGTGTTCCTCCCTGAGTTTGAGAGACTCTTCCAGAGAGTACTCGTCACACTCACTGATCTCAAAGGTGAGATCCGAGGTCTTGATTCCCGTACCCGCTGCGTTAATCTCGTAGCGCGTGTCTCGATCGGGGATTTGTTTCAAACAGGTTAGGAGCTTCACTTCTTAAACAGGTTCTCGAAGGCATCTCGTGCATCCTCAGGCCTTTGCGACCCGGACGTGGTGATTTTCTCCACGGCGGTCCGGCCCTCAAAGTACTGGCAATCATTCTTGACAGCCTTGCCTGCAATGCGTTCAGGAATCGGTTCGGAACACTCAAATCGTTTGGCAGGATTAAAGAAGACGCAATTCTTGCAGGTATGGAGGTCGGCATCGCACTTTGGACACTGGCTGGAGAATTCGATCTCGCTAAAACTCTGGGCCAGCTGGACTCCGCACATGGCGCACCGTCTGACTTCATGAATACCCGGCATGCGAGGGGATCGGGGTCCCTCACGTGAGGGCTTCGGTTGCGAAGGCCGACTCTCCTTAGGGCGGTCAGATGTACCCCGGTACCCGTCCTGTCGATACTTTTGACTCATCTTTTCTTCTTCCCTGGCCGACTCCTCTGCCACTGTTCGAGGACAGATTGACCCGTGAAACGAGGGAAATGCGACCCTATTTTATGATTTCCGGAAATGAGGAGCAGCTCTTATTGCAGCTGCCCACATGCTGCCTTCACCCCTGCGATGTCGATGGCATCCGCTCCCGAATCAATGTGGCGAATGATGCCCGCTTTGTCGATGACAAAGGTGGTCCGGCGAGCCATCCCTCTCTCTTCGTCCAATACTCCGTACAGCCGGCTCAGCGATTTCGAAAAATCGCTCAGCATGGTGAATTCAACTCCCATTTCTTCTGCAAATTTCTTTTGGGAGGGCCGAGCATCCACACTTACCGCCAGAACTTCCGTATCTTCTGCTTCAAAGTAGTCGATATCAGACTGATATCGTTGCAGCTCGGTCGTTCAGCCACGGGTAAAGGCAAGAACGTAGAAGGCAAGCACCACGTTCTTCTTACCGGCGAAATCGGAAAGACGCACGGTATTCCTGTCCTGATCCTGCAATTCGAAGTCGGGGGCCTTGTCGCCCACCTTCAAGAGAGTGGACTGGGACCAGGCCAACGGGGAAAGCAGAACAATTGAAAAAAGTAAGGTTAGAGTTTTCATGACCGCTCATTTTAGCCGCAAACCCGGCAGTTTTCAATAGGGAAGCGCTCATGCTATGGTGATGATTCTCGAGTACCGTCATGAAAATCTATACCGGGCGCGGAGACCAGGGTAAAACCTCACTTTTCAGTGGGGAACGGGTGGGTAAGGATTTGCCTCGGGTGGCTGTCTATGGGACCCTCGATGAACTGAATTCCGTGCTGGGACTTGCGCTCTCTTTCTCACGAAATCAAAAGGTCAGGGAGGTTCTTTTATCCCTTCAGCATAAGCTTTTCCAGGCAGGAGCCGATATGGCAACCACCAGCGCTCAAAAGCGTCCTGTCGATCGCATCAAAGAGAGCGACTGGCGCTCTTTGGAAACCCTCATTGATGAGCTGCAGGAAGAAATCCCCTCCCTCAAGAACTTCATTCTCCCTGGCGGATCTTCCGGAGCGGCCTTCGTACACCTTGCTCGAGTGGTCTGCCGAAGAGCTGAACGCCAATGGGTTGCTCTCATGAAGGTGGATCAGGATATGAACTCGGAATTGCTGATCTACCTCAACCGGCTATCCGATCTTTTATTCGTCTTGGCCCGCTACGAGAACGTCCTGGAAGGAGGAAAGGAGGAGATCTGGAAAAAGGAGGATTGAAAACAACGGAAACCTGTTCGGCCTGTCGCGGTTCGGGCTGGCTGCTGGAAACCGAGAACTCAGTGGAGGCAGTCGTACCCTGTCCGGAGTGCCGCCCTAAAGAAGGATTGAAAAAGCTCTTGCAGAAAGCTGCTATCCCACCCCGATATTTTGATCGGGGTTTTGAGGAATTTTTCTTTGAGCGAAACAGTCTGCAGGAAAGGGCTCAGCTGCGTGCCATCGACTATGTGGAAGACTTCCCAAATGTCCCACGAGGTCTCTTGTTTGCCGGCCCCTGTGGAGTAGGGAAGACCCATCTCTCCGTTGCCATTCTCAAGACCCTGATTCAAGAAAAGCACGTCCATGGCCAATTCGTGGATGAGGCCGAACTCCTCAGGCGACTTCAATATTCCTACGGCCCTAATTCCCCGGAAACGGAACGGGAAGTCATGCTCCCCCTGTCAGAGGTCGAACTCCTGGTGTGGGACGACTTGGGAACGGGAAGACCGACGGACTGGGTTCGGGAAACCATTCGAACGGTGCTCAATCACCGCTACACCCATAACAAACAAACCATCCTCTCCACTAACTGGCCCTTGAAACCTCAGACAGCCAAATCACCGACCTCCAGGAGCAAGACCGAAGCCATGCAAAACACCCTGGCTGAGAGAATTGGTCAGCGGCTATTTTCTCGAATCATGGAAATGTGCGAGATCATCGAAATGGATGGTCCCGACTTCCGGACGGATATTCACAAAGCTCGGCATGATTTCGAGAAAAAGACGAGCGCCCTTCGCGCAGAAAAAAGAAAATAGAAAAGAGCGCGCTTCGCGCGCGTTCCAGGTTTCAAGTTCCAGGTTTTGAATTTTAGATTTTGGATTTCAGCCGGTCTGCCGGCTGTGGTCAGGAGGTCAGCTGGTCAACTGACCAGCCTACTCCACGACGGCCTGCTGACTCTCGCGAATTCCCTTCTCCTCGTCCACAAAGTACAAGAGACTCCAGCCCAGAAGCAGAAAAAAGAGAGCAGAGAGTAATCCAAAGCGAGCGGAACCGGTCACATCCGTGATCAGGCCGAAGAGTGCCGGGCCGAAGATCGCAGCAAACTTTCCTCCGGTTGAGAAAAAGCCGAAGAACTCCGCGCTGTTCTCCCGGGGGGTGAACTGAGCGAGCAGCGCGCGTGAACAGGCTTGGATTCCTCCCAGGACAAAACCGATGACCACTGCCAGGATCCAGAACTGCCAACTTTGGTCGATCACGAGGGCATAAACCAGGGCTCCGGACCAGAGTAACAGACTGATGTTGATGGCACGCTTGGTCATCATCCGATCTGCCAGGTATCCGAAGACCAGCGCTCCAAAAAACGCAATAACGTGAATGAGAATGAAGCACAGAATCAGTTCTTCCTGAGGCATATGCAACACTTCGGCCCCAAACACAGCAGCCATGACAATGACCGTCTGGACGCCATCGTTGTAGATCAGAAAGGCAACAAGGAACTTCACCAGTTCCCGAAACTGACGGACCTTTCTTAAGGTCAAAGCGAGGCGTTGAAATCCGATCTTCAAATAACTGGTTCCTGGAGGACGTTGTTTCGCCTGGGCACGTTCGCGCAGCCACACGAAGGTGGGAATGGAAAAGATCCCCCACCAGAGGGCGACCACCACCAGGGAAGCGCGAATGGGAATATAATCGGAATCAGGAAGTCCAAACCAATCCGGCCTTTGGATCATAGCCAGATTGAGAAGCAGGCACAACACTCCGCCCACATAGCCCAGTGCCCAGCCAAAGCCGCTGATTCTCCCCATCTTCTCGCGACTCGCGATCTCCGGAAGAAAGCCGTTGTAAAAGGTCAGGCTCCACTCCATTCCCATGTTGGAGAGAAGATAGAAAAAGACGGCCAACCAAATGTCTCCAGGGCCGGCCAGGAAAAGAAAGGCAGTTGCCAGTACTCCCCCATAGCAAAACACGAAAAGAAACCGCTTCTTTGATGCCGTGTAGTCGGCAATAGCACCCAAAATGGGTGCACTCACCGCCACCAGCAACATCGACGCAGAGACGCAATATCCCCAGAAAGCCGTGGCACTCACCCGGCCGCCCAGGAAGGGGACCCCCTCGGGCCCGACGATCACCTGAACAAAATAAACGTTGAAAATGACTCCGGCCAGTGCCGTGGCGTAGGCGGAGTTGGCAAAATCGTAAAATGCCCAGGCCCAGATTTCCCTACGGTTAGAGTTTGAGTTCCTGATTTCTTCTCCCTGATTATTTCTTCAACGGCTTGGAAGGCCGCATCTCAATCCGGCTGGTCAAACATCGAGGATGCCGCTTGAGGGTTTCAAGGACTACCTCCGCCACATCCGAAGCTGAGAGCTTCCAGGAACTGTTGTCCTGGGTACGGCTGAATTCAGTGGCGACACTGCCTGGCATGATGTTGGCGACACGAATATCGTCGTATCGAACCTCTTGCATGAGTGCCTCGCTGAACCCTACCAGACCAAACTTGGAAGCGTTGTAAGCGGCTCCATGAGGAAAGGCATTGACCCCGGCCAGACTCCCCACATTAATGATGAATCCTCCTCCATTTTTCTTCATCTCAGGGATGGCGAAGTGACAGCCGTAGAAAACACCGTCAAGATTGGTGGCCAGCGTGTCCCGCCACTCTTGAAGCGACATCTCCTCAACGGTCCGAAAGATACCGATCCCTGCGTTGTTGACCTGGATATCGATTCCACCAAATGTTTCAACACAATGCTGAATCAGGTCGCGGACTTGATTGGCCTCTCGCACATCACAAACCTTGCCACTGACCTTGTCCCGGGCTGATGGATTGAGACTCTCGAGGGTGTCCTGAACATCATCCTGGTGGCGCGAACTGATCACCACCTTTGCCCCCTCTGCCACAAGAGACTGAGCGATGGCCAATCCGATACCTTTTGTGCTTCCCGTGACCACTGCTCTTTTACCCTCCAAATCCATACCCATCTTCATCTCCCTACCCTTGCTGCTTCCTCCTCCAAATCCTGCATCATCCCGGGCAAACGTTCATACAGGTTCTTGGGTGGACGCCCAGGGTGGTTTGCCAGGGCGTAGGCAGTGAGGAGGGGCAGTGCGATCGTGGAATCGAGGTAACATACGACGGCATCGGACAAACCGTCGGCATCCACTTTTCCCCAGGTCACCGCCTCTGCAGGCGTCGCACCTGACAATCCGCCGCTATCCGGACGGGCATCCGTCACCTGTAGATAGTAATCGTGACCCTTTTCCTCGATCCCCAGGACTTCTTGTATCTGGGGCTCAGTCTGCAGGATAAAGTTCTTGGGAGAACCTCCTCCCAGGATCAAGACAGCACTCTTGCCCCCGGACCTTTTGGCTGCCAGAACAATGGCCGCCGTCTCGTTGACGTCGCGTGAGACATCCAAAAGCAGTTTGTTTCCTCGCAGAGCTTCAGCAGCGATATTCATCCCTATGGAGCTGTCGCCCGGTGAAGAAGTGTAAACGGGCACCTGGTGCCGATAAGCGGAAGCCAGCAAGGACTTGCCTTCCGTATCCAGGATCCGCTCTCTCTCGGCCATATATTTTCCAATCTTGTAGTGGAACTCAGCGGTACTCATTCCCTTCTGAAATTCAGGAGCTCGAATCAATTCTCTGAAAAACCGGTCTGTGGAAAGTAAAACCTCGTAGTCGAAGAAAATATCGTAAATCCGAACCACTCCCTCCTGGCGAAGACGCACATCGCTCACTTGAGGATCTCCCCGATGCATGGAGAGCCCAAGACCGAAATGAACATCATGATACAAATTCGCACCCGTCGAGACGATCCAATCGATGAAACCTCGTTCGATTAAAGGAACAAGACAGGACATCCCTAATCCAGCCGGAGTCAGAGCGCCCGTCAAACTGAATCCGACAGTAACATCCTCAGCCAGCATCTTTTGCACGAATAAATGGCACGCCTCTCGCAATCGTGCCGCGTTGTAGGCTTCGAACACCGAGTCAATCAGTTCGGTAATGGTCACGTCAGGCTGGATGGGTCCCGGACCGATCTTCTTGCCTGATAGATATTCGCTCATTGTTTTCTCGGAACAAAACAGGCTTCTGGGGTATGATCCGGACGCTCCGGAGTATAGCAAATCACGCGCTACTCCCATAAAATGGGGTCCCATGGCTCAAGTAGTTCCGTTTCGCGGCTATAGGTATAGTGCAGACAAGATCCATGAGATTGGTGACGTCGTCACCCAACCCTACGACAAGATCTCTCCGGAGATGTACCGGGAGTATCTTGAGCGCCATCCCCAAAATATGGTTCACATCATCAAAAATCGTGATCACCAGAATGCCGGATCGAACTTACGACAATGGATGCAAAACGGCGTCTTGAAACAGGACGACTCGCCCTCGTTTTACCCCTACGAGCAAAGATTCGAGTTTGAGGGCCAAACTCTCTCGCGGATGGGATTGATCGGACTGGTCTCTCTGAAGGCCGGTTCTGCCTCGGTGAAGGGGCATGAACGAGTTCTGGATGAGCAACTCGAGGACCGCCTGAATCTGATCCGCTCCACGGAATCCAACGAGGGTCTGATTTTCATGCTCTATTCTGATCCCTCCAGAGGGGTCGAACAGCTTCTTTCTGAATTCAAACAGAACAACACTCCAGTGACCGAACTGGTGGACGACTATCAGGTTTCGCACCGCCTCTGGCAGCTGTCTGAACCAGGTCCTCAACAACAAATTATGGAGACCTTAAACGCTCTCCCCTTTTACATTGCCGATGGTCATCATCGCTTCAGGAGCGCTCAGCTCTACTTTCAGGAATGTCAGGAAAAGGGCTGGGAAGCAGCAGCTGAGGAGAGTTTTGACAAGCGAATGATCGCTCTTTTTGACATGGAGGGCCCCGGTGTAAGGGTTCTGCCCACCCACCGGGGCATTCGAAATCTCAAGGATTTTGACTTCGGCACCTTTCTCTCCAGGCTGGAGCCGCATTTTGAGCTTCAGAAAGTGGCAGGCCTCCCCCAGCTCAAGCTGGAGCTGGAGAAGGCAGGGACCCGGATGGGATTGGTTGCCCGGAAGGACCTGACTTGCTATGGGCTATGCCTTCGGGAAGGTATGAGGAGTGACTCTACCTTCATGCCGACCATCACAGGACCCGCTCGGGAGCTTGATGTCAATGTGCTGCATGAAGGGATTCTCAGCCCCTTTCTTGGCATTGGCCCTCGAGAGCTGGCGGCGGAAACCCATGTCGACTACTTTCGAGAGCGTGATCTACTCGTTACCGGGGTTGAGGAAGGCCAATATCAACTGGCTTTCCTCCTCAATCCCACCAGCCTGAAACAGGTTTACGAAATTTCAGAGCGGGGTGAAACAATGCCCCAGAAGTCTACTGATTTTTATCCCAAGCTACTCACGGGACTCGTCCTGATGAAGATGGAGATTCACCGCTGACCGCAGACCGCTGACTGCGGTCAGCGGAAATCCCAAACTCCAAATTCCAAATCCCAAACAAACTCAAATTTTCCAAATCTGACCTGGAACTTGGAACCTGAACTCTTGAACACGCGCGAAGCGCGCTCCCCTGCCAACTGACAGGAGATTTCTAAGTTTTGATTTTCGGATTTCGAATTTTGGATTTGTTTACTGATCGTGGTTTTGGCTTTTGAGTTTTGGATTCTGAAATTGTTTGTGATTTGGAATTTGGAATTTGTAATTTCAGCCGGTCTGCCGGCTGTGATTTAGAGTTTTGGATTTCAGCCGGTCTGCCGGCTGTATACCATTCCATCTGGGTCATGATCCCTCGCAGGATTTGGACATCACGTGGGGTGAGATCGGCACGACCCAGAAATCGCCGAATGGAACTCATGATATGGCTCGGATTTCGGGGATTCAGAAATCCAATTTCCAGTAAAACACGCTGCATGTCCGAAAACATCTGCTCGCGCTCTTCATCAGAGGCAAGTTGGAGGTTTCCGTTGGATTTCGTCGGGCCAGAAGAAAAGATTTCGTAAGCAAGAACCAGCACCGCCTGGGATAGGTTCAGGACAGGATGCTCCAGGTTGGAAGGGATGGAGACAAGGTGCTGACATCTTGCCAATTGCAGGTCAGTCAGACCGCTCCGCTCAGGACCAAACACCAGTGCCACTCGATGGGATTTCCCATATTTCCGGAGCAGGTCTGCGATTTCCCGCGGCGTGTGGATGCGTTGTTTGGCTTTCCGCTTCCGCGCCGATGTGGTCCCAATGACCACGTTTTCCCCGCTGAGCGCCTCATCCAAAGAGGAATAAATCTGGGCTGAATGGACCAGTTCAATGGCCTTTCCCGCCATCCTCCGGCACTGCTCGTTGAACCATTCCCCGGGGCTCACCAGCTTGAGGTGCTGCAAGCCCATGTTGTTCATCGCGCGGGCGGTTGAACCGATGTTTCCACCCTCTTGGGTTTCAACAAGAACAACGGAAATATGGCTCAGGGAATCGTTCGTTTTAAGGCCTCGTTTCTGCTTCTTCCAGGCTCGAGCTGAGAGCTGCCTTAATGCGTGAGAAGGCTTCTCTGAGCTGATCCACGGAAGCCGCATAGGAAATACGGATGTACCCCTCCATCCCAAAGGCCGAACCGGGAACAGTGGCAACTCTTGCTTCCTCGATCAAGAATCTGGAGAATTCTGCAGAGGTGGAGAGTCCCATCCTCTCCATGCAGCCTTCAACATTGGGGAAAACGTAAAATGCTCCATCCGGCGGCGGGCAGGAAAAACCGGGAAGCTCCTTCAGCGAGCGCAGTACAAAGTTCCTCCGCACCTCATACTCCTCCTTCATGTCCCGGACTAATTGAGGATCGCTCTGGAGAGCATACAGAGCGGCCTTCTGTGATATCGAGGTGGGATTCCCCGATTGATGACTCTGAAATGCGGTCAGCTTCTTCATCAAGTCGGCATGGCCTACGCTATAACCGATTCTCCAGCCCGTCATCGAATAGGTTTTGGATACCGAACCCACAATGGCGTAAAAGTCTTCTGAAGACTGGACGAAAGAGGCCACCGATACGTGCGAAGTCTCACCATAAGTAAAGCAATCGTAAGCTTCATCGAAAAGTATGAACAATCCCTTGTTGCGAGCGAGGTCCACCAGCTCTTCAATGATGGGGCCAGGTATGACTGCCCCGGTGGGATTACTGGGGGTATTCACAACAATCCCTTTGCATTTGGAGGTGATCCTCTTCTTGACATCTTCCACCTGAAGAATGAAGCCGTTCTCCTGTGAAGTTTCAACTTCCCGCGGCACGGCGCCCGTCATCTTAATGACTTCCGGAAAAGTGACCCAATAGGGAGTGGGCAACAGCACTTCATCACCTTCCTCGAACAGCGCCATACAGACATTGAAAATGGAATGTTTAGATCCGGAGGAAACGACGACATTGGCCCCCGAAAAGTCACTACCCCACCTTCGATTGTATTGATCCGCCACTGCCTGGCGCAGCTCCGAAATGCCCGCAGCGGCCGTGTATTTCGTGAAATCACTTTCAATAGCATCGATGCCCGCCTGTTTGATCGACTGCGGCGTTGGGAAATCCGGTTCACCCACTCCCAGATCCACAACATCGATACCCTGACTCTTCAGTTGCTGAGCTGCCTGCATCACCGCCATGGTGGGTGAGGGGGAAATGTTGGCCATTCTCTTAGTCAATTTCACTGTATTTTTTCTCCAGTCTTACGAACCCAGGCGCTTCCGTAACTCCAGGCGTGCCTGTTCCACGTCTTGTACGATCTCCCTGGGGCTCTTGTCCAAAATCATTGCCACTTCATCGGAATTAAGACCTTCCAGAGCAAAAAGAACAAAGGGCTCGCGAACCACATGGGGAAGCGATGCAATGGCTTTCTGGAGTTCGTCCTTGGCCTCTTCCTGGGCCAGGAGTTGCTCGGGGTCCACCGAGTGCTCATCGCGTATGAGATCTTCAAGGCTCAGCACTTCATCGGGTTGATAGAAAGTCAGTTCCTCGTCATCCCAGCGCGAAGGCGTGTCGGCTCTTTCCTCGACGTGCACTTCCTCACGGGCTGCCCTAAACTCCAGAAATCGACTGTTCAATTCCCTGCGGGCAATTTGCAACATCCATTGATCCAGGGGGAGCGCTTCCGGTCGATCCATGACCCTGGAGTTCACCTCCAGGAAAACCTCATCCACTAGGGCCCGGGCCTGCAGAAGCCCAATCGGAATGTCCTCTGTCAAAGTACGATGGAGCAACTCACGGCGGATGTAGTTCTCTATCTTGTCAAGATTTTGGTTGATCGCACTCTCGAGTATGCGTGTCTTGTAGGTTCGAGGCTCCGTACTTGCGGAAACGGGCTCCTTTTTCCAAAAACTCTCTCGATTGAGCTGGCTCTTGAACTTTTTGATCCTTCGCAGCAGCTCGTCAAACGCCCTCAACACACTGGTTGCGGGATTGTTTTCCATCCTCTCCACACGGATCTGCCTCTGGGGCATGGTCATCACCAGCACGGTATGATATTGCCTTCCCCGGGGCAGTCTTTCCAGGTTGATGTGAAGATCCAGGTCACGAGAAGTAAAAGTAGGTAAGATCTTCTCCAACTGATTGGCGTGCCGATCAATAAGGCGTTTCAGAGCCTCTGTGACCTTCAAATGGCGGTGCTGAATCTTCAGGTTCATCCCGCCCCGAATTATAGGGCTTATTGGGAACTCGAGGCAATAGCCCGGATTATGCATACTCCGGGCTAGGAAGGCTCGTCATAATCGCCTTTGAACAGGACTCTCTCCAGATACCGGTCGTATGCGGTGAAGTCCGACTCTCCCGGATCCTCGTTGAGGATCCGGGAGAGTCGATTCATCTTCGCATCCAGATCATCAATATAGTGAAGGATGAGAGCCTCCGGCATCTTAGGCCGTCGGGGAGAACCCCATTCCAGTTTTCCCTGATGGCTCAAAATCAGATGCTCGAGCAGCATAAGCAACTTGGGGGGGAATCCGGGAATCCGATCTACCTCTTTGCGCAGCAGGTCGCGCCCCAGGACCACGTGGCCGATCAGGTAACCTCGGGTTGTGTAAGAAGGATTGCTGGCGCCGCTCAACTCTTCCAATTTCCCCATATCGTGCAAAATGGCGCCTGCTATTAACAGATCCTTGTCTAAGTCCGGATATTTGTCGGCAAAAAACAGGGCGCTTTCCAAAACAGACAAGACATGTTCCAGAAAGCCACCCCAGTAGCTGTGATGGATCTCAATGGCGGCTGGATAACTCTTGATCTGTTCCTCATTTGCTTCCAGGATATTGTTCAAAAGCGTCACAATACAGGGCCGTGAGGTTTGCTCAAGAATCAGGGAGCGAAGTTTCTGCCACATTTCGTCAATGTCATAGTCTGTACAGGGAATCAGATCCTTCATGTCAAAGCCGTTGCTGGAATCCTCCGGAAGCGCTTTTCGGATTCGCTTTACAATCAGTTGCTTACTTCCGTTGTAGGTCTGAACCACGCCCTGGTATTGGACAAAATCTCCTTCTTGAATCTCCTTTTCAAATTCCTCGATGTTCTCCCACATTTTGCCTTCTATTCGACCGGTACTGTCCCCGAGCACCAGGCGCAAGTAAGGCTCCCCGTTTTTCTTCAAGCGGACCTGCTTTTTGCGAATTTGACCGTAGGAAGTAACAGACTCGCTCTCTTGCAAGGACTTGATGAATTTCATGGCTTGCCAGCAAGATAGCACCCCAGACTGACAGGCGCTCAAAGCGCGCTGAGCGCGCTTTGAGCGCGTTCCAGGTTCCAAGTTCCAGGTTCCAGAACCACGGATCACACGGACAAAACCCGGATAATCACCAACCTAGTCTGTCAGTTGTCAGTTGTCAGGCGGTCAACGGTCTGTTGCCCGTTGACCGCTCTTGTGTACAATGAGGCAATGGACATCGTGGCCCTTTCCCAAGTCAGCTCACAGGATCTTGAGAGGGTCTTTCAGCAGGAGATCCAGTGTTGGCAGGATGAGCTGTTCTGGGACTATCAGCCGGCCGTATCCGTGATCAAGCAATATATCTCCTCTCGAATTCTGTCCGGCTGGGCCATCAAGACGAATTCAGGTGCTCTTTCAGGCTATTCCTACTACGTGATCAGTGAGCCGGTCGCCTACATTGGTAATCTTTACGTCCAGTCCGAGTGTGCCACTGCCGCAGCTTATGCCGAGCTTCTCAACAAGATTCTTCATTCCCTGAGCAACGGGAATCGGATTCGGAGAATCGAAAGCCAGATCTTTGCATTCAACTGCGATTTGGTTCCTCTGTTTGAGGAACATGAATTTACAGCGATAAAGCGGCATTTTCTTTTCTTTCCTCTGGATCAGCCGCAGGAGGGAAAGGATTTGCAAATTCAACCGAACTTTCGAGTCTCCGGGTGGGAAAACAAGTTCTTTTTACCGGTAGCTGATGTGATCTGCAACAGCTACCAGGGTTCCACCGATTTCAAGCTTTGCCACGACTACCAGTCCCGCGAGGGGTGTATTCGATTCCTGAACAACCTGGTCAAACATCCCGGCTGTGGCACTTTTAGCCCCCAGACCAGTTATATCGTTTTGGATTCTGAAGAGCAGGTCTGCGGGGTTCTACTCACTTCAAAGATCAGTCCGGATACCGGAATGATCCCCCAAATTTCAGTGAGAAATGATTGTCAGGGAAAGGGAATCGGATCCTTTCTCCTACGGACCTATTTCAAAGATGCCCGGGAGTCCGGACTGGAACGCATCACTTTGTCGGTGTCCGAGGCTAATGAAGGAGCTTGCCGACTCTATAACCGCCTCGGCTTTCAAAAGACACGGGATTTTCATGCCTTTGTTCGAAATTTCTAGATAAGAAGCACTAAATACCAGCCGGCAGACCGGCTGAAATCCTAAATCATAAATCATAAATTCCAAACAAACCAAGAAGTGAAACCTTCGGAATTTTGTTTAGGATTTAGGATTTAGTGCTTAGAATTTGTTTAGGATTTGAAATTTGGAATTTGTTTTTTATCCGACGGGGTTTCTTAAAGTTCCAATCTTCTCGATCGACACTTCCACTACATCTCCCTTTTTCAGGAAGACCGGTGGTTTACGAAACACACCCACTCCTGCTGGTGTCCCCGTAAAGATGAGATCACCCGTTTTCAAGGTGATGCTCTGTGAAATATAGGAAACCAACGTGTAGCAATCAAAGATCAGGTGTTGGGTGTTGGAGGACTGTCGCACCTTCCCATTC
>JACZQQ010000185.1 GCA_022545645.1 Acidobacteriota bacterium
TCCAGCTGCAAAAGATCTTCCATGGGACCAGGTTTGGAGGGAGACCCCTCGGCCGGTTTACTCCGGGGAACAAATGCTTTGAGTGTCTGAGGCGCCCGCCAGAAATCTGCCATGGAAGCAGAATGGACACAGGAAATGGTGCAATTCGGGGCACAAGGCTTTTGGGTGAGATACTCGCGGCGAATATCTTCCCGTGTGTATTCCTTCAGGGCAATGCCCGGGTATCCCCTTTGCTGTGAGCAATAGTGCACCACACCATCCTCGCAGACGTATAAGTAACGGGCACCGGCGCGGCAGCGCCATCCGTTGGAGTTTCCATTCACCAGATTGTCCTGAAAGTAACGATTCACCCGGGCATAGCTTTTCCTGCCCAGATCCCTCACCTGATAAAAAATCTGCTTCTCTCTCTCACCCAGAGCCTTCAAGGCTCCGGTGCCGTCGTGAATGAGGCCCACGGTGCAAGTGAAGCCTAACTCCACTGCTCGACGCCCAATGGTCAATGCATCTTCGGGGTTATTGACCTCCGATCCCAGAACAGAGTTGATGTTGACTTTGAAATCTGCCAACTCGGCCAGGTAGCGAAGTTTTTTGTCCAGTACCTTCAAGCTCTTCATGGAAGTTTCATCCGGCTCAACGTTGTCGATGCTGATCTGCAAATGCTCCAGGCCCGCTTCGTTAAGAGACTGGATGCGCTTTCGAGACAACAAATAGCCGTTGGTGATCAGACCTGCGAGCATCCCTCGCCGACGGATTTCAGCGATAATACTCTCCAACTCGGGATGCATCAGAGGCTCACCCCCGCTAATGGTGATGATGGACGTACCCAATTCGGCCAATTGCCCGATCCGCTGGAACATGATTTCAGTCTCGACGGGCTTCGAGACATCGTCATATTCATTGCAATAGGCACAGGATAAATTACAACGGCGCATGGGAATGATATGCACCAACATGGGGTGGCCTTGGGAAATTAAGGCCTTGGCAACCATTTTCCACTCGCGAACCGTAGTGCGAAATCGCTTCCACCTACGCATCGGGGTACCTCAAGAGGGTTACTGGCCTTCGGGGGCTTTGAAAAGTGAATGGTACAGACAGAAAGAACTCCTCCCCCCTTTTGACGATCCAGCGGATCATATCAAGTGGCCCTGTCAGAGTCAATGAGCGCGAGCCGCGCTCCGCGCGGCCGTGAATTCGTGCTGCCCGCGCTTCGCGCGGCTGGTGCGGTCGTGCTGTTGTGCTGTGGTGCGGAAGCCTGCGGCTCTGATGGAGCTATCTAGAATCCAATCCGGCACGAAATTACGACTGCACGACTGCACGACCGCACGACGTCACGAAGTGACGACTGCACGAAAGCACACCCGTCCACCGTGCTATAATCCGACCCCGAAGTGGCCGACCAGAGTGAGGACCAGGTAGAGCACAAATCCCATTCAGAGAGTGACCGCACGGTAACGGTGGGGCTCATTCAGATGAACTGCGGCGAAGATCCTGAAGAAAATTTCACCAGGAGCGCTCAAAATATTCACACCGCTGCCTCAAAAGGAGCCCAGATCATCTGTTTGCAGGAACTCTTCTGCTCCCGGTATTTTTGCCAAAAAGAGGATGTCGCCTTCTTCGATCTGGCCGAGCCGATCCCCGGACCCACCACCGACCGCCTCAGCCATCTGGCCCAGGAGCTGCAAGTGGTGATCATCGCCTCAATTTTCGAAAAGCGGGCTCCCGGCCTGTATCACAATAGTGCCGTCACCTTCGATCCTACCGGCAAACGGGTGGGCAAATATCGGAAAATGCACATACCCGACGATCCCTACTATTACGAAAAGTTCTATTTCACTCCGGGTGACCTTGGTTTTCAGAGTTATTCAACTCCCTATGCTGAACTCGGTGTTCTGGTGTGTTGGGATCAGTGGTTTCCAGAAGCAGCAAGGCTGACGGCCTTGAAGGGAGCCCAGCTTCTCTTCTATCCAACTGCCATAGGCTGGTTGGAAGGCGAAGTCGAAGAAACCAACCAGGCTCAATATGCGGCCTGGGAGACCATCCAACGGGGACATGCCGTGGCCAATGGTGTCTTTCTGGCTGCCGTCAATCGGGTGGGCCGGGAAGAGAAGCTGACCTTCTGGGGACAGTCCTTTGTCTGTGATCCGTTTGGGCGTGTTCTGGCCAGGGCTTCGGCGGAGGAAGAGGAAGTCCTGGTGGTCGAGTGCAACCTCCGAGAAATCGAAGAAACTCGTCGCAATTGGCCCTTCCTGAGAGATCGTCGAATCGATGCATATGGGGATCTTAGTGCCTTGTTTCATAAATGAGATGACGCAGCCGGTCACTCAACAGATTCCAGCTGACCTCGGCTACTGCATGCCCGCCGAGTGGTGTCCTCATGAAGCCACCTGGCTGGTATGGCCCAAGAACCCTCTGACCTGGCCGGATCGAGTGGCTGAGGTGCGGGAACTCTACCTGCAGATCATGACCCTCCTGGCCTCTCAGGAGCGGGTCGACCTGCTGGTGGACGACCTGGACACGGCGGATGCCGTTGCTGGCAAACTGCGAGAGAGGAACGCGGCTCTCGAGCAAATTGCTTTTCATCCGATCAAGACAGCCGATTCCTGGATTCGCGATTATGGTCCGAATTTCCTCCTGCGTCGAACTCAGGGGAAGGTTGAGCTGGCCTTTAACCATTGGAGGTTCAACGCCTGGGGCAACAAATATGAAGATCTAAAAAGAGACGCGGTGATCCCCGCACAGCTTGAAGCGCTCCTCAAGGTCCCGCGCTTTGCTCCGAAACTTGTTCTGGAAGGAGGCTCCATCGAGGTCAACGGAGAGGGTATTTGTCTCACTACAGAAGAGTGTCTGTTGAATCCAAATCGCAATCCCGGCAAGTCGAAGTCTGAAATCGAGCAGTTTCTGAGGGACTATTTAGGAGTGCAGCAGATTCTCTGGCTCCGGGGGGGAATTGCCGGGGATGACACCGATGGACATGTGGACAATATGGCCCGCTTTGTGAAACCCGGCACCATCGTGTGCTCCCTGGAGGAAGATCCTTCCGATGAGAGCTACGAAACGCTGCAGGAGAATTACCGCCGACTCCAGGCCGCCCGCGATGGCAATGGATCGCCGCTTGAGGTAATCCCTTTACCGATGCCGGGAAGGCTGCAAACAGCGCAAAGGCGTCTTCCTGCCAGCTACACCAATTTCTACATCGCCAACGGGCTGGTGCTGTTCCCCACCTTTGCTCATGCCAACGACGCTCGTGCAGCGAACATCCTTCAGAAACTATTTCCCAAACGAAAGGTCATCGGAATGGACTGTCGATCAGCGGTGTGGGGACTGGGCACTTTGCACTGCCTGACCCAACAACAACCCGCTCTATGAATAGGGACGTGTCACCTAATTCCCTTTCCGAATCTTCTCGACTTCCTTATCCATTTCTCGATTGAGCCGCTGTTTGTCTTCTGTCAGATGCAGCTGGAGCTTTTCCACCTCATCGTAGGCCCCAGACTGCAGAGCCTCTTTGATTCTCGATTGTGTGCTGATCTCCGATTCAGCCACACGGGCCTGGTATTTCTTCCGGATTTCGCCAATGGCCGCCTTCTGCTCTTGAGTCAACTTCTCTACAGCCATATCCTCCCGACCCTCCATTTTCTCGAGAGCAATTTCCCAGGCTGATTTCAATTCGTCAGACATCTTTTCTCCTTAGCCCGGATTATGCATAGGTTCTTGTAACGAAGCGCACTAGGGGCGAGCCGGTGGCTTGCCACGAGTGGCTCGCCACGAGTGGCTCGCCCGAACAGTTAGGATGGCGAAACCGGAGCCACGCCCCTAAAAATTGTGCGGATTGTTCGGTTCGGGTCAGCCACCGGCTGACCCCTACGGGTAGGTTGAGGGGGCCGGGGACACCCGCTTGCGGGTCGTGCAACACGGGCAGGGCGGATGATTTCGTCGCTGCAGTAGAGAATTTATGCATAATCCGGGCTAAGCATTACAGACAGCTGAGCAGTACACAGATGAAGTGTCTGATGTAAAACTTAAAGAGCTCCAGTAGCGACTTTTTAGGTTATCAGTGTTATCTTCAATAAGAAACCCGAGACGCCAGCATGAAAGGAAGGGGTAGAAAAATGAAAGCTTCATCTAAGCGCAGTCTATGGCGCAGGATACTACTCTCATGTGTAATGGCTGCATTGCTTCTGTTTGCAGGACCACCATGGGGGAGCCGGGAGAACTCTGAAGGGAAAGAGCTGCAGAGTCTTTCCCGCTTATCCTCGGTGCCGGCTACTGCCAAGAGCATGTGGGCGGGCGGGGGCATTCTTTCCGCATGCGCGTCCCCCTTGGCGTACCCTGAGATGGGTGGTGATCAAGACGCAGATCTGTCCGGTATACCCGGTGGAGATATTGCGCCGGTGCGCTACATTATGGATCCTTATCCATCCTTCAACGGGATTGCGGTAGACCCTGAAAACAACCGGGTCGTGATGAGCGACAGCAACCGGAAGAGCATGTTGATTTACGACCGGCTTGGCAACAGCAAATCCGGTGAAGCCACCCAACCGCTAGGACAAGTCATGGGACCGGCCACCCAGATTGGGTTCATAACCGGGGTGGCGGTGGATCCTGTTCACCGGGAGTTCTACTCTGTGAACAATGACACCGAGGACAACATGGTGGTGTTCTCTTACGATTCCGCCGGTAATGTAAAACCGGTGCGAAACCTGGCCGTCCCCCACCGAGCTTGGGGTGTTTCTGTCAGCCAGGTTTACAATGAAGTTGCTATCTCGGTACAGACCTTGGGTGTGGTCATCTACCGGCGAGAGGCCCAAGGGATGGAACCGCCTCTACGGGTCATTACTGGGTCTAATACGGGTATGGCTGATCCTCACGGAGTCTCCCTGGATGATGTGAATGATGAGCTGGTCGTGGCTAATCATGGCAATTGGAAAAGTGAGAAGGCGGTCCTCGCCAGTGGAACCAACTACTCGGGTCAACCCTTGGATCTTGACCTCTCCTCAGTAGAGGGACGCTTTGAGCTGCCCTCGATTAGAACTTATCCCAGGACGGCGACGGGCGATGCTGAGCCAGTGCGCACCATCCAGGGATCCAGAACCCAATTGGACTGGCCAATGGAGATTGACGTGGATGCCTCCCATGATGAGATTGCCGTGGCCAACAACGGAGATCACTCGATTCTCATCTTCGACCGGACCAACAATGGCAATGTCGCTCCGCTGCGGGTCATTCGCGGCCCTCTTACAGGCATCAATGCACCCATGGGGGTGGCCGTCGACACCAAAAACGACGAAATCTGGGTAGCCAATTTCGGAGATCACACCGCACTGGTTTTTGACCGAACGGCCACCGGCAATGTGCCCCCCAAGCGCATCATCC
>JACZQQ010000186.1 GCA_022545645.1 Acidobacteriota bacterium
CCGTACGGCCAGCATATCTTTACCAGTGTGGCTACAGTCTTTGCAAAACTAACTGTTCGGGTCAGCCACCGGCTGACCCCTACGCCGCTCCCCCATCTTCCAAATCAGGCAATCTTCTGTCAGTTGTCTGTTGTCAGTTGTCAGTTCCTCATGCTAGCGATACCCCAGAATCGGCGACAACCCCTCCTCAGCTTTTTCCACATCGATTCCTCTCCTGCGGGCATAGTCCTTGACCTGGTCCCGGTCGATTTGCCCCACTCCAAAATAGCGAGACTCGGGATGGGAGAAGTAAAAACCGCACACCGAAGCCGCTGGGAGCATGGCAAAACTGTCGGTCAGGCAGACGGGCAAATGTTTCTGGCCTCCCAACAGTTCAAAGAGCTCAGATTTCAGGCTGTGATCCGGGCAGGCGGGATAGCCGGGGGCCGGCCGAATGCCCTGATATCGTTCCTGAATGAGTTCCTGGTTTTCCAGATTCTCCTCAGACGCGTATCCCCAGAACTCCTTGCGAACCCTCTGGTGCAGCCTCTCGGCAAAGGCTTCGGCCAGGCGATCCGCCAGTGCCTTGACCAGGATGCTTTGATAGATATCCTGATCCTGCTCAAAGGCCGTCACCACTTCTTGAATGCCTACTCCGGCGGTGAGGACAAAGGCTCCAATATAATCCTTCACACCTGTTTCCTTGGGGGCGATGAAGTCACTCAGGCAGCGGTTGGGCCGGCCCGGTTGTTGTTGGATCTGTTGCCTGAGGTTGTAAAAGGTGATCAGGACCTGTGACCGGGATTCATCGCTGTAGACTTCAATATCGTCATCTCCCACACTGTTGGCGGGAAAGAGTCCAAGCACCGCAGCGGCTTCCAGCAGCTCTTCATCCACAATGCGCTGGAGCAAAAGCTGGGCATTCTGATAGAGGTCCCTGGCCTCCTCACCGACCTTTTTATCTTCCAGAATCTGGGGGAACCGTCCGGGCAGCTCCCAAACCTGAAAAAAGGGTGTCCAGTCGATGTGCCTTATCAGCTCTTTCAGGGGATAGTGATTCAAGGCCCGGATTCCCAGAAATTGAGGTATGGGCGGGCTGTAGCTCTCCCATTCAATCCGCACCCTGTTTTTGCGTGACTCCTGAAGAGAGTGGAATCGGATCTGCTTCCTTTTGGCTTCGTGCTTTTCGCGAATTTGCTGGTAGCGTGCGCGCACTTCTTCTGTGTAAGAATCCTTTTGATCGCTGAGCAGGCTGGAGACCACCGACACCCCACGGGAAGCATCAGGGACATAAATCACCGGACTGCTGTAATGGGGTGCGATCTTGACTGCCGTGTGAACCTGAGAAGTCGTGGCCCCTCCGATCAGCAGGGGAATATCCAATCCTTCCCGTTTCATTTCCGAGGCAACATGAGCCATCTGATCCAGTGAGGGAGTAATCAGGCCACTGAGTCCGATCATGTCGACCTGCTTTTCTCGAGCGGTCTCCAGAATACGATTGGCAGGCACCATCACTCCCAGATCAATCACTTCATAGTTGTTGCACTCCAACACCACACCGACGATATTTTTGCCGATGTCGTGCACGTCTCCCTTGACCGTGGCCATCAGGATTTTTCCCTTGAAGTGGGTCTCTCCCGCCTGGGTCTTTTCTTGCTCAATGAAGGGAAGCAGATAGGCCACTGCCTTCTTCATCACCCGGGCACTTTTCACCACCTGGGGAAGAAACATTTTGCCCGATCCGAACAAGTCTCCCACCACGTTCATGCCATCCATCAGGGGACCCTCAATCACTTGAATCGGACGTGAGAACTTCTGGCGGGCCTCCTCGGTATCTTCCTCGATGTACTCGCTCAATCCTTTCACCAGTGCATGGGAAAGGCGCTCCTGGACCGGCTTTTCACGCCAGGAGAGATCCTCTTTCACACTCTTGGACTGTCTGACCTGAGACTCTGCGATCTCCAGCAGCCGTTCGGTGGCATCAGGGCGGCGGTTGAGAATGACATCCTCCACCCGCTCCCGCAAATCCTCAGGAATCTCTTCATACACCGCCAGCTGGGCAGCGTTGACGATGCCCATATCCATCCCTGCTCGAATGGCGTGGTACAGAAACACGGAATGCATGGCCTCGCGAACCACGTCGTTGCCGCGAAAGGAGAAGGAAACGTTGCTGACGCCTCCGCTCACCTTCACATGAGGCAGCTTTTCCTTGATCTCCCGGGTGGCCTCGATAAAGTCGACAGCGTAGTTGTTGTGTTCCTCCATTCCCGTGGCCACGGCGAAGATATTGGGATCGAAGATAATGTCCTGGGGTGCAAAGCCCACCTCTTCGGTCAGGATCCGGTAGGCACGCAGGCAGATTTTGACCTTGCGCTCACGGGTGTCGGCCTGACCTTTCTCGTCAAAAGCCATCACGATGACAGCCGCCCCATAGCCCCGAGCCTTTCGTGCCTGCCGGACGAATTCTTCTTTCCCCTCCTTGAGACTGATCGAATTGACCACCGGCTTTCCTTGCAGGCACTTGAGACCTGCTTCGATCACCTTCCAGTCGGAGGAATCCACCAGGATCGGAACTCGGCTGATATCCGGTTCCGTTGCCACCAGATTCAGGAACTGGGTCATGGCCTCAGCACTCTCCAGCATTCCCTCGTCCATGTTGACGTCGATGAGCTGGGCGCCGTTTTGAACCTGCTGGAGGGCCACTTCCAGTCCCCGCTCAAAATCGCCCTCCAGGATGATCTTGGAAAAGCGCCGGGAACCGGTGACATTGGTTCGTTCTCCGATATTGACAAAGAGGGAATCCGGGCCGATGTTCAGGGGCTCCAGCCCGCTGAGACGGCAACGTGACTCGATCTCAGGGACTTGCCGCGGGGGGAGGTTGTCCACGGCCTCGGCAATGGCCTTGACGTACTCCGGTGTGGTCCCGCAGCATCCTCCCACCAGGTTCAAGAATCCGCTTTGGGCAAACTCCTTCAGCAGATCGGCCATTTCCCGGGGTGTCTGATCATATTCACCGAACTCGTTGGGGAGTCCGGCGTTGGGATAAGCGCAGATATAGGTGTCAGCCAGTTGAGACAGTTCTTCAATATGGGGTCGCAGATCCTCCGCACCCAGGGCACAGTTAAAGCCGATACTGAGAGGGCGAGCGTGAGCGACCGAGTTCCAGAAGGCTTCAGGGGTTTGACCCGAGAGGGTGCGGCCGCTGGCGTCGGTAATGGTTCCTGAGATCATCAGGGGCAGTCGAAGATCGTGGTCCTGGAAATACTCCTCGATGGCAAAAAGGGCGGCCTTGGCGTTTAGCGTATCAAAGATGGTCTCCAGCAGAAGAATGTCCACTCCACCCTCGATAAGACCTCGGATGGCCGTCTGGTAGGCCTGGACCAATTCGTCGAAGGTGATGTTGCGGAGTCCAGGATCCTCCACACTGGGAGACAGAGAGGCCGTTCGGTTGGTCGGACCTATGGCCCCGGCCACGAAGCGTGGCCGGTTGTTTTCTTGCGCCGTGTATTCATCTCTGGCCTTGCAAGCCAGCTCGGCTGAAGCAAAGTTCAACTCAAAGGCCAGATCCTCCAATTGGTAGTCGCCCAGGGCCACCGAGGTGGAGTTGAAGCTGTTGGTCTCAATGATGTCGGCACCCGCCTCCAGATAAGCACGGTGAATGGACTGAATAATCTCCGGCTGAGTCAAAGACAGAAGATCATTGTTGCCCTGAAGGCTGCAGCCGTGATCGGCAAAACGCGGGCCTCGAAAATCCTCCTCCTGGAGTTTGTAGGCCTGGATCATGGTCCCCATGGCGCCGTCCAGCACCAGGATGCGCTCCTCCAGCAGTCGGATCAGTTCTTCCTGTCGATTCTCTTGAGCCATGATCTTCACTCCTTCCCGGTCAACTCATCCGGGATGGAAAGATAATTCTACCAAGATCTGGTTTCGGAAGTCCGAGGAAGCCATCCCGGTAGGCCTATGGAGAAGTTTGTTTTAATTATTGATCCGAACATACAGAACGCTGCTCGTGATCAGTGTTCGCCTCTAACTGTCCGCAGGCCGCGCTGATGTCCAGACCACGGCTCTTGCGCACGCTGACATTGATGCCCGCCCGCCGCAACTCTTGTGCGAACCGGGCGATGTCCCGGGGCGGCGACGGTTCAAGGTCGTGACCTCCGGGATGCAGAGGTAATAGGTTCACGAGAGCGTACAGTCGAGAAGCCAGGTCGACCAGGGCGGCGGCATCTTCCTTCCTGTCGTTGACCTCTTGAATCATCACGTACTCCAGGGTAACGCGTCGGGCGAATCCAGAGAGAACCGCCTGAAGGTCAGGCAAGGGGTATCGGCGCTCCACGGGGACCAGAGCCGCACGGCGCTCGGAGATGGCGGAGTGGAGTGACACGGCTAGGCGGAATTGCTCCGGCCTGGCTGCGAGCTGTTTCAGCCCGGGGATCAGGCCCACTGTGCTGACGGTGATGTGGCGCGCGCCAATGCGGAAGCCGTTGGGATGGTTCAGGATCGTGAGAGTGGTATCAACGGCGTCCCAGTTGTGCAGAGGTTCCCCCATTCCCATGAAGACAACATTGGAGGGTTTGCCAAACTTCGGGTCGAGCATCATCTCTCGCACTTGAGAGGCGATTTCCCAGCAAGCCAGATGACGTTGAAATCCCATTCGTCCTGTGGCACAAAAGACGCAGCCGTATGCGCAGCCCGCTTGGGAAGAAATGCAAAGCGTTGTTCGGCTTCCTTCTGGAATCCAAACCGATTCCACCGCCAGCCCATCGGAAAGCTTCCAAAGCATTTTGACCGTGCCGTCGTTCGAGACTTGCCGCTGGGTGCACTCGAGGCGTGGAAGCGGTGCCTCCTGGTCTAACGACTCACGCAATTCCAAGGGTAACTCTGTGGCCTCCCCCCAATTCAAAACGGGACGCTGCCACAGGCGGGGCAAAATCTGACCCAGACGAAATCGGGGTTCCTTGCGAGCGGCCAGCCATTCCGTCAAATACCGCTCAGCTTCTGGCGGCACGAGATTGAGAAGGTTCATGGGCGTTCATTTTGGCTGATCGACAGTTCATTTGACAAGGCCTCACCCGTAAACAAGGTGAAACAAAGCAGTCCTGTTGTGTCCTCGAGGGCTGTGGTATGATGCTGGCTGCATTAATGACAATCTCCAAGTATCAATCAGAGCGGGAGTAATTCAGCGGTAGAATGCCAGCTTCCCAAGCTGGACGTCGCGGGTTCGATTCCCGTCTCCCGCTCCAATCTAACCCCTTATTAATCAATTATTTAAGTCAAGTTAGTCAAGGTGTCGCAAAACGACAAATAGGGCCAGGGTGCGGATAGGGTGCGGATAGGGTGC
>JACZQQ010000187.1 GCA_022545645.1 Acidobacteriota bacterium
GTATCCTAAAAGATTACCGTGCCTTACTCGTCCCCTTGGAGTTAACGAAAGCAGTCAGAGCCGTGGCCTTCGGCCCACGGGCCAGAAAGGTTGGGGTAACTCCCGACTGTGTATCTCCATTGCCTTTAATCCCCTCAGTCGCTAGCATCTAACCCAATACCAACACTTCATTGAGGTAGGAAATCAAGATGAAAGCATTCACAACACTACTCGTAGTCGGCATGTTCCTGACGACTGTTGCCCTGGCGGATGATGCAGAGGATGTGAAGCTGGCCGAGTTGGATCTCCTGGCGGCAGAAAACGCCGGTGATATGGATCGAATGTATCGTCACATTGATCCGGGGCGAACCCTTTTCTTACCCAGCGGGGGGCTCCTAACCGTGGCTGGAGGCGAACAGGACAAGAGGCGTCGTCAAGCTTCGTTTGAGGCGGGCTTGAAGTTCGATTTACAGGTTCGGCACCTTAACGCAGAAGTGTACGGAAACACGGCAGTCTTAACCTACTACAGAGTGGGGACCATCACGAGACCGGATGGCCTATCACGGTCCATCAAATTCAGGGTGACGGTGATTCGGGTCAAACAAGCAGGCCAATGGAAGGAAGTTCACCGCCATGGATCAAACCTGACACGACCCTAGTACCACCTGGTTGGGTCAATTCTTCCTCCCAAGAGCGAGACCAAAAGAAGCCCCTCTGCTCTTATTCAGGACCACTTGTCTGCGTAGTCGGAGATCACAGGAATGATAAACCGTTTCCCTTCGAGTGCCTTAATCATCGCAACAATATGAATGACAAGAATCACCAACCACAAGAGTGGAGCAACCGCGCAGCCGAGAAACATACCTAGGAATGGAAAACTGTAGAGGATCGCCAAAACAATGTGAAGTACAATCCAGCTGCCCAGCAGGACCAGTCCCTGTTTGGCATGCCACTGCACTTCCGGGTCATCCTTCTCCACCAGCAGAGGAACCAGGGCCAGAATCCCCAGATAAGACAGAATCAGCATGACTGTCCGATTCGACGATGCCTGCTGTGATGGTGGTGACGGTGGGGGAGACTCGGGAGTATCCGAGGCAGGGGGTGTGTCTTGCATATTCCTCTCCTTCGGCTTGCAATCTGCTCTGAAACACTCGAACGAAACCTTCTCTCATTGGTAGCACAGCTTGGTTCCGCAGACAAGCCTTCTTTCCCCTCCCGGCAAGGGCTATCCACGACGCCAACCGGACTCCGCCCTCCGGGACATACAAACTTCTGTCCCCATTACCGTCTGTTCAAGAGTGACAGGTTTCACTCAACATCCCTGTGGGGTCTCTAGTAAAGTCACCGGTGCGTAGAAGAATAGAGAGTGAAAGAGAGGAGAAGATGAAAAGATGAGCACTTTTGCTAAGCGTATGATTGGAGCGGCATCACTCGATGTCCCTACCTATGAGGAGGTGGAAGCAGATACTACGGCCACGACCCAAGCCATGGGTGTCGTGGTGCTTTCCAGCCTCGCTCAGGGCATAGGGTTCTTGACCCAGGGAGGTGGCTCCGGCTTTGTTGTCGGTGCAATCGGGGCCCTGATCGGCTGGATCATCTGGGCCTTTCTTGTCTACCTCATCGGCACCAAACTTCTTCCCGAGCCACAGACCCGCTCTGACCTAGGAGAACTCTTGCGCACCACTGGTTTCGCAGCCGCCCCGGGTCTGCTGCGGGTGCTCGGGGTCATCCCGCTCCTCGGTGGGCTGATCATGCCTGCAGTGACGATCTGGATGCTGATTGCCATGGTCATCGCGGTGCGGCAAGCACTGGACTACAAGAGCACGGGTCGAGCCGTAGGGGTCTGCCTGATCGGCTGGATCGTCTTTGTCCTGATTCTTGTATGGAGTCTCCAAATGTTTGGGGGGGGAAGCACCTAGCTCAGTAGGAGAGCTCACTGTTCCCCAGATCTTGACTCTCTGTCAAACCCCTCCTGGAACTCTTTTTAAAAGGCCTACAGCCTGTCCTCCTGCATGGCCCCGGTCGACCTGCTCAGGGTAGTTTCAGTGGGGACTCATGGCGGTGAGCAAGCTTCCATTGACCGGCTTGTTTGATCCACACACTGGTCATTCTGAGGCTCTGTCGTTGACGTTCGCCGCCGGGCAGTAGGACCGGCCCCACCAAGTAGTAAGTGCTGACTGCTGCATCCCCATAGACTTTGATCTCGAGATGCCGGACCTGGAAATCAAACTGACGACCCGAGTCATGTCTCGCCCGCATGCGCTTCTTACTGTCTTCATCCCATCCGTGGGAGACCAGTCTGGCTGTAGGGGGGTAAATGCTGAAATCCGGAACCATGTAGTCGTAAACGCCATCCGCATTTCCGGCTTTCTCCTGGGCCCTGGAGTCCAGCTCTGCCGCTCTGATATCCGCCACATCATCCGCCATGGCGACGGCTGTCGCCAACATTCCGATCACAAATAATGTTGCCAATGCTTTCATGTTGCTTTCCTTCCTCAATGAGTAGGTTAGTGCCCGGGCATCCTTGAGACCATCAATCCGTCAGCTTGGGAGCGGTTTTCACCACCTCATCAAAAACCCGCAGCAGGTTTTCTCCCATGATCTTAGCCACATCGTCTTCGCTGTATCCGCTGTCAAGGAGAGCCTGGGCCACGTTCTGGAATTCTGCGGCGTTTTCAATTCCTTGGGCCGACACCACCGTGGCTCCCCAGTCTGTGCTGATGCAGACATGATCGATTCCCACCAGGTTGACCACGTGGTCAATGTGCTTGACGTACTCAGAAAGCGGGGGAAGATCCGCTCGTTGCCGGCGAGCTCGTTCGAGACGTCCTGACCCGCTTCCCTGGGTCTTTTCTCTGATGAAATCATAGATCTTGGCAGGATCCCCCATATACTCCATGGGATCCGTTTCCGTAATTCTGGAACTGGGATTCGCCGTTCTTCTGGGCGGCCATTTCTCGTGATACGCGGGACTGATCACCTGGGGTATGAAGGGAACGCCAATGAGTCCTCCCTCTTGCCCCAGCAATCGGATCAATTCATCATTCCAGTTCAGTGGTGCATCCACCAGAGCTTCAACGCCAACGTGAGAGTTGATGACCGGCTGAGTGCTGGCCTCAATGATATCTCTGCTGGTCTGCTCCGAAGCATGAGCAAGATCAATGACGATTCCCAGCCGGTTCATCTCCGCTACCAATTCACGTCCGAATGGGGTTAGCCCCCCCCCTTTGCCGTTGTTTTCCTTGGATATGGCAATATCCCCGATGCTGTTTTTGAAGAAGTGCATGGGGCTAATGAGGCGCAGGCCAAGCTGGTGCAGCATCCGCAGGGCTGCCAGGTCGCTTTCCAGAGCACTGCCTCCGGATATCGACAGGATGATGGCCAGTTTGCCCTCTTTCTGAAGGGCCCGCACCTGGTCGGCATCCCTGGCTATCCCCAGCTGGTCGGGATAGAGCACCACTTGTCGATACATGTGATCAAACTGTCTCAAGACCTCTTTGACGGCAATGTGGTTGACCGAGTAGAACTCGTCAACAGAGGTGTTGGCGAAGACGGCTCCCAGTCCGCCCTGCCGGGCCATGGAAAGTGAGAATTGAGGATCGTTGGCCTCTCCGACGTTCCATCCACCGCGATAGGCATTGGCCATGGGGTGCATGTGGGCATCAAAGACGAAGAACTTCTGGATCTCCGGGCTTTGGGCATGGCCCGCTACAGACCATAGAAGCAGGGTAGCCGTGATGCTTGCCAGAACACTAAAACGCTTCATGGTAAACCTCCCTCTTTGCTGAGAAGGGTTCAAGAGGATGGATTGAATGCTCTTTGCCCCCCCTCAAGGTGTCTTTGTTACAAAGGTTACGCCTGGAAAGGGTTCATGGCAATGGGAAAAGGCCAGAGGGGAGGGGTCACCTTCCACGGATATTCTTGGAATGGCTCTACAGAAGATTCCTCTTGGTGCCCCCTCCCTTGAGCATGAGAGGTCTCCATCAGGCATGGTTCTTGCGATTATTCCTGAGGGAAAGCAGGGAAATCGCAAGCGCCAGCAGAGCAATCGTGGTTGAGCTCACCTGGACGATTCCAGCTGTTAGAAAGGGTGCTCGCGACACCGTCACAACCGGATAGGGGTTTTGCACACCCTCACCCCGGGGCTCGTTCCACCAGACCACGCTGCCATCAGAGTACTTCTGCCAGGATTTAAACGGATAGGCTCCTGGTTTCTCAGGAATGGTCAGAGTAAAGTAAATCATCTGAAAGGTTTCAGGCTCAGCTTGACCCCCGGTCCACCAAAGTCGAAAGACCTTCCCGTCTTCGTCTAACTCTCTATGCGGGCTCCAGCCGGCAATGGCCTCCGAGAAACCAAGGTCTCCTCCGTTTTCGCGCCATTCCGGAGACACCTCGATGCCCAACTCAACCACTGGGATTTCCTTTTCCACCGGCGCCCGAATGAAAAGGCGTAGGTGTCGAACCCCGGCCTCGGCAGTGGGCGGGTTGATGCTCACATGCCCAAAGAGCGGAACCGCAAAAGCACCCATTAGACTCACCGCTAAAATGAGTGCACGAAATTTGTTTGCTCCCATGGTTTCATCCTCCTCAATAGATTGTCATCAATGAGCTACCTCGGTTGGCAATCGGGCTAACGCAATACGAGCGGTGACTCATGGCGGTGAACCAACTTCCATTCACCTGATTGCTTGACCCACACTCCGGTCATTCTCAGGCTCCACCGCTCAGACGTACTGCCGCCTGGCCGCTGGACTGTCCCCACGGAGTAATAGGTGGTCACGGCTGTGTCCCCATAAACTTTGACATCGAAATTCCGCATTTGCATATTGAACTTCATACCCGCGTCAATTCTCGCCTGGGTCACCGCTTTTTCCGGTGCTTCGGACAGGAGTCCGCTGGTCGGGGGAAAGATGGTGAACTGCGGAACCATGTACTTGAAGTAGCCATCGATATTTCCGGCGTCCTCTTGGGCCCTGGAGTCCATTTCTGCAGCCGTCACATCATCGGCGGCATCGGCAAAGGCACCATTCGTCAACAACAGGCTCATTAAAGTCATGGTGAGTGTCGTCATCAGTGTTTTCATCTCATACCTCCCTGTTGGATTGTTTAAAAATGATCTGGCTGACCATAGAAGTCCTCCCAGCTGTACACAGATTTGCTTAGATGCTACGCCGTGAGGCTAGCAAAGACAATCAATATCGACACAGAAGCAGCAGTCGTTTCTACTGTGAGGGAGCGGCGACGGCTCCGCAAGGCAACTTCTCGGCTGGTTTTCATATATATTTAAACCTATGAGAGAGACAACCCTCAGCAAGAAACTGCTCAGCCTCAGAAAGAA
>JACZQQ010000188.1 GCA_022545645.1 Acidobacteriota bacterium
CCGCGCCAAACCTTCCATTTGATTCATTCCAGCCAAAGAGTCCCTTGCAAAAGCCTCCTCGATTGACTCTTTCTTAGGCTTCCATGGCCGTCGACAATTGCTTCAGGCAGGTGGGTGAGACCAGTCGATAGGGGAGCAGGTTGCGAGCCAGACCTCGCACACTGGGCAGAACTTCTCCCGGCTTCAATCTCCCGGTGGCGATCAGGAATACGATTTGCTCAAAGAGTTGTTCACGAATGGTGACTTCACTGTCTTTGATAATGTGAATGTCTAACTTCATGTTCAAACAGACCGAGGGATTCTATTTGCAAGGGTTGTACACACTCTAGCGTCTTGTGACACCCGAAAAGGTGTCACTGTCTCGCTGGCCTTCCTCTCTCTTTATCTCTATAACGGAACTGGGTGTAAGATTGGAATTAAGTTCTCCCGGTGAAAAGCCATGCCATTCACTGAAGTAAACGGAATTCCCATTTGGGGGCAACCTCAGGACAACGCGGTTGCGCAGATTCTCAATTGTCAAAAGACAGCGGACTACTGTGCTCTTATGGCGGACCATCATCTTGGGTATGCCGTTCCCATTGGTGGAGTCGTTGCCTATGAAGGCCAGGTGAGTCCATCCGGGGTTGGGTTTGACATCGGTTGTGGAAACAAAGCGGTTCGTCTCGGTGTGGAGGCCGGTGAGGTTCGCGCCAACATCGATACCCTCATGGATGATATCTGGAGAGAGATCTCCTTTGGCGTGGGCATGCAGAACAAAGAAGAAGTCGAGCACGAGCTGTTTGACGATGATCCGGCCTGGGACATTCCGGAAGTGGGTCAACTCAAGAATCTGGCTCGGAGCCAGCTGGGGACTGTGGGAAGCGGCAATCACTATGTCGATCTGTTCGTGGATGAATCCGACCGAGTGTGGTGCGGGGTTCATTTCGGATCTCGTGGGGTGGGACATAAGATTGCCACCCACTTTCTTCGCTTGGCAGGAGGCCAGGATGGAATGCATGTCGATCCGGCGTTGCTATCCGTGGATAGCCAGGAAGGCCAGGAATATGTGGCCGCGATGAAGCTTGCCGGACGCTATGCTTATGCGGGCCGTGATTGGGTCTGCTCCAAGGTGGCCTCCATCCTGGGAGCCCATATCCTGGAAGAAGTTCATAATCATCATAACTTTGCCTGGAGAGAGAATCACAACGGCAAGGACCTGTGGGTGGTGCGCAAAGGAGCGACTCCTGCATTTCCCGGTCAGAAGGGGTTTGTCGGTGGAAGCATGGGAGATATATCGGTTATCGTGCAGGGGGTCGAGAGCGAGGAAAGCAAGAAGGCTCTCTATTCGACGGTTCACGGTGCGGGGCGAGTCATGTCGAGACGACAGGCGGCCGGCAAGTTTCGCTGGAGGAAAGGCCGACGCATTAAGATGTCTGACGGGGCCATCAGCCGAGAGATGATGATGAAGTGGATCTCCAAGGCGGGGGTGGTTCTGCGTGGTGCGGGAACCGATGAATCCCCTCATTGCTACAAGCGGTTGCCCGAGGTCCTGGAGTTCCATGCGCCGACCATTGAAGTGCTGCACACGCTCCACCCCATCGGGGTTGCCATGGCTGGAGCCGATGAGTTTGATCCTTTTAAGGATTGACCGGAACCTCGATGTGGAACCTGATTCGAGACGAAGTGTTCAGACCCAGAGAAGGTGTCCGGCCCCTCGATCTGGAGGTGATCGAGCTGGGGGAGGATCGAATCACCCTGGGCGTGATCCCCGAGATCAAGACCTATGCCCAGGTACGGGATGAGTGGAAGAGGCCCGGCATCTGGGGATTGTGCTGGAAAGAGGGTTATGCCCAGCTAGGTGAGATTCTCAGAACTAACGAGCAGCAGGTGGTGCGCGAGTTTTCTCCCATCATGGGAAACCTGAAGCCGGGGGACAGGGTCCGAACGGAACTCTGGCCTTTTTCTGATGATCCCTCCAGGGCCTTTGGCCTTACCGCTCGTAAAGTCTCCTTTTTCTCTCCTTTAGGGGAGTTTTCCGCTTCTTTGATCGACGGTACTTCCAAGACCTGGGTGATCTTTGTCCATGGGAAGCTCCCTCCACGGAAGACTCCGATCGCCTATCCCATTCTTCCTACTGTGGCCGAGCTGGGACTCCCTTCTCTGCTCATCACTTATCGAAACGATGTGGGCGAACTCCCCAGCCCCGATGGTTTCCACTGGTACGGTCTGACCGAATGGGAGGATCTGGAAGGTGCGGTTAGCTACGCCCAGGAGCAGGGAGCTGAAAGTGTGATCCTGGTGGGCTACAGCATGGGTGGAGCGATCGTGACCAACTTTCTCTATCGCGCTCCGCTTGCTGCCAAGGTACGCGGTGCCATTCTGGATGCGCCCATGCTCGACCTGGGCTCCGCCATTGATCACGGGGTTCGCCAGCGGGGGCTGCCCGTTTTCCTGTCAGGGATCGGAAAATTCCTGGCCCGAGTGCGCTTTGACGTCGATTGGAAGGCTCTGAACTACCTGGAGCGTGTTCAGGAGTTGGATGTTCCCATTCTCCTTTTCCATGGGGAGGAGGATCAAGTGGTTCCCGTTGAGACGAGTGATGCACTGGCCCAGGCGCGACCGGATATCGTTACCTATCATCGAGTGCCGGAGGCGACTCATGCTCGTTCCTGGAACATGAATCCTGAGAAATATGAGGCGGCGGTGCGGGAGTTTTTGGGAGGTTTGATGAGTGAGTAGTGGGAAAAAGGGGACAGTCCCCTTTTTCTTAGAGCCGGCGGCCCGAAACGGTCACACCGAATTCGTAGAGTTGCTCAAGAATGATGGGGCACAAGAGTAACCCTCCGCGACGACGAAAGCGCACCGCAGTTCTCCTCTTCATTCTGATTGTCTTGATCGCCGTCCTGCTGGGAGGGGGATGGTACTTCTCGAATGTGGTGAGAGATGCAGCGCTTCAACCCAAGCGTGTCGACCTGCGGCCCCAGCTCGAGGTTGTCGCCCTGGGAGAGGATCGGATCACCCTGGGCGTGACCGGTGAGCTCCAGAATGATGATTGGAGAAAGGATGGGATCTGGGGATTGCGGTGGAACGAGGGCTATGCTCAGGTTGGAAAGATTATCGACATTAATGATCAAGAAGTCGTGCGTGAGTTTGCTCCGTTGATGGGAAAGCTGAGCATCGGTGACAGGGTAGGACTTTATATCTTTGCCTTTCCTGACGATCCGGAGCAGGCCTTTGGTCTGCCCACCCGGAAGGTTTCCTACTCGTCTGGGCTGGGCCAGTTCCCGGCTTGGTTGATTGAGGGATCCAGCAACACCTGGTTGATTGTCGTCCATGGCAAAAAAGATGCGCCTCCCCGTGAGGCTCTGCGTTCCTATCCTGTTTTGCCTGTTGCCGCGGAGTTCGGAATTCCCACTTTGATCATCAGCTACCGCAACGATGTGGGTGCCCCAGCAAGCCCGGATGGCTTCCACCGATATGGTCAAACCGAATGGCAGGATCTCCAGGGCGCGGTCGAGTATGCCATCGAGCATGGGGCTGAACAGCTCATTCTCATGGGCTACAGCATGGGCGGAGCCATGATCCTGAACTTTCTTTATCAGTCGCAACTGGCGGACAAGGTGGTGGGGATCATCCTGGATGCGCCTATGCTGAACTTTGGTGCCACCGTTGAGTCTGGGGCTATGCAGTTGGGAGTCCCTCTATTTTTCGTCGCTATAGGCAAGTTCATCTCGACTCTTCGGTTCGATATCAACTGGGAAGACCTCAACTACATCAGCCGGGTCGATCAGTTGACCCTTCCACTTCTTTTATTTCATGGCGACGCTGACACCACAGTTCCCATCGAGATCAGTGATTCTTTGGCAACTCGCTGGTTGAGTATGCTGACTTATGCTCCTATTCATGGTGCCACCCACATCCGATCGTGGAACATCAATCCCGATCTGTACGAAAAAGAAGTCAGCCGCTTCTTACAAGAACTGATCGAGTAGTTTCGAGAAGAACTGAAACAGGGTGAAGGAAATGGGGACTGTCTCTCCGTGGACTGCCCCTTTTTTTTACCCCACTTGTGACACCCTAAAACTGTCACCCTCTCTGTAGCCAGATCTTCGGGGCTGTTCTAGCCTGGGATCAAGCTAAGGAGGCTCGAGCGATGAGTAGCATGAAGAAAACTTTCCTATCAGGTGTTCTGATTGTCGTCATTGTGATTGTGATCGTGCTTATCAACACGGCGCGATTTGCAAGCAAGCAGATGGCGGTGCAGCCGATTGAAGAGGTGAAGCTGGATGAGGAGGGAGCTGTGGACCGCTTCATTCGGGTGTTGCAATTTGAAACGGTTTCCTATGAGGACTCCTCGAAGTTCGATGCCGAGCCCTTCCTGGCTCTGCATGCCTACCTGGAGCAAGCCTTTCCCAGGGTGCATGCCACTCTCAAAAGGGAGGTCATCGGAGATTACAGTCTCCTTTATTCCTGGAAGGGAAGTGATTCCTCGCGCCAACCGATCCTTCTCATGTCACACATCGACGTGGTTCCCGTAGATCCGGCCACCCGGGACGAGTGGAAGCACCCTCCTTTCGGAGGAGACATTGCTGAAGGCTTTATTTGGGGCCGGGGTACTCTGGATGTTAAATGCGGAGCCGTGGGAATTCTGGAAGCGGTGGAATTTCTTCTTGCCGAGGGGTTCCAGCCTTCCCGAGACGTCTACCTGGCCTTCGGCCACGACGAAGAAATCGGTGGGGCGAATGGGAATGCGCGAATGGCCGCCACACTCGAGGAGCGGGGCGTCCGACTGGAGTATGTGCTCGATGAGGGTGGGATTCTGGCGGAGAACATCATTCCCGGAATTGCCGCTCCGGTTGCCATTGTGGCGGTTGCCGAGAAGGGTTACTTCGGCCTTGCCTTGACCGCCCAAGGCACCGGAGGCCACTCCTCGATGCCACCACCCCAGACCGCTGTGGGTATTGTTGCCGCTGCCATTGAAAAGCTGGAGTCCCATCCATTTCCCTCCCAGTTGGGAGGTGCCACAGGGTTGATGCTGGACTACCTGGACGTCTTCGTCAAGGGAATGGGGAGCGAACTCGAAGACAGAATCTACAGATTCATTGATCGCGAAGGAAACATCCTTGCGTTGCGTCCCGAATTCACATCGTTGCTGGCGAAGTTGACAGCCAACAGGCTGTCGGGCGAAACCATGCCGGTTCGGCTTTCATATTCCGGCGAAGTGTTTCGGTAACCCTCTGGACGGTGCGCTTCTGTATCTGGAGCTTCCGAGGTAACTTCACCGCCCAGCC
>JACZQQ010000022.1 GCA_022545645.1 Acidobacteriota bacterium
AGAGGCTCTGGAAGTCTGTCGCCAGATTGCAGAGGGAGTGGAGGCGGCCCACTGACCTGCCCCCACGAACGAGTCCACCTTCTAAGTTAGACCTGGGACCATTGACCTGCCCCGGAAAACTGTACCAACCCTAGGGTTAGGATTTTCAGGTTGGGACGGGTGAAACACCCACCCCGTGGGGCTCTAGAACACTCACCCTACTCACGTGAGTGCCTCCCCTTTCTTTGCCCTCGCTAGCGAGGGCAAAAGCCTCCGGCGTTTGATCCCTTAGCGAGCTATGCGGTCTTTGCTGGTTGTAGTCCATGCGCCACCGCTCTAGCTTGGCTTGGGCATCCGGGATCGAGAAGAATACCTCCACATTCAAGCATTCGTCCCGTAGCCGCCCATTAAAGCTTTCGATGAATCGATTGTCCATGGGCTTGCCAGGCCGGATAAACTCCAACTGTACCCCCTGGCGGTAAGCCCACGCATCCATGGCTCGACTGGCAAACTCCGAACCATTATCTACGGTGATGGACTTCGGAACACGATCCATATCCACCACCCGATCCAGAGCCGCCACCACTTCCTTTGCCGTCAACGAGGTGTCCGCTACCAGAACAGGGCATTCCCTCGTGTATTGGTCCATCACCGTTAAGATCCGAAACCGTCGCCCATCCGCTAACCGATCCACCATAAAATCCATGCTCCAACACTCGTTTCGAGCTCCGGCCGGGCTCACCGGAACTCGAGCCCGACGAGCCAGCTTCTTGCGTTTGCGGGTCCGAATCACCAAGCCCTCCTCCTGATACAATCGGTAGATCCGTTTCCCATTAACCATCCAGCCTTCCCGTCTCAGCAGCACTGTCAGCCGCCGATAGCCAAATCGAACCCGAGTGGCCGCCAGCTCTTTGAGCCGCATCCGCAACGCCAGTTGGGGATCCCGACCCTTCCGGTACCGGAAACTGGCTCGAGCCAGTCGTATGAGCCTGCAGGCACCGCGTTCGCTCGTCTCGTAGCTGTCTTGCACCCATCCTACCAGCTCACGCTTACGGGCAGGCTTTAGACCTTTTTTGAGAGCACCTCCTGCAGGATATGCTTGTCCAGGGAGAGATCCGCCACCAGCAGCTTGAGCTTTCGGTTCTCCTCTCGCAGCTGTCGCAACTCTCGCAGTTCCGATACCCCCACTCCCGAGTACTTCTTCTTCCACCGGTAAAACGTCTGCTCGCTCACTCCCAGTTTGCGGCAGATCTCCACCGCTGCAGACCCCGATTCTGCCTGTCGTAAGGCGTAGACAATCTGCTCCCCACTGTACCTCTTGCGCTTCATCTTCTTTCCTCCTTTCTCATTCTCTCAGAGCACTTCCCTTGGGGAAATACTCAACATGTGCTTGGTACAGTTTTTGGGGTTTGGGTCATCAAGCTGTGTTCCCCCCGACAGGATAAAGTAGGGACCTGGATCATCGGGATCGAGACGCGAGGATACGGTCTGGACCCCTTGAGCGACCCATTCCGCGGTGTAATCGGCCGTGAGCGTCACCTCACGAATGACCCTCACAGTCCCACGATACACGGGAACGCTCTCTTGGATAGCGGGAAGGTACAGAATCTCCGGTTCCGGATACTCGAGATCGTGAACCTGGATTCGGTAATCCGGCTCGATGGAAAAGGATAGAGGCCTATAGCCTTCCACCCCAGGAGCATAAAGATGCATCTTGGGAGGAAGATTGAACTCCACCACCAAGCTGATTCGGTTGCCAGGTTGGGCCACCGGATCACTGGTATAGATCTTGATGGGAATGTGTTGGCCCCCAGTCTCCAATTCGGTCTTCGGTCCCACATAGATTCCAAAGTCTCGAGCCAGAATCGAACGAGCCGTAAATCGTTCTCGGTAATTCCTTTCAAAGTACTTCTCGCGTAAGATTCCATTTTCGTCAATGATGTAGATCCCCGGAAACGGAATGCCATAGTTTCTGCGCTCAGGCGACACCGTTGTGTTCACGACCCCAAAGGCGAGTATGTTGGAAGCATCAGGGTCGGCTAAAAGCGGAAATTGGATTCCGGCACGCTCGCTGAAGTGACGAACGATAGCAACACTGTCATAGGAAATGCCGGTGATCTCAAGCCCCTGCTCTCTGAACTGTTCGAGAGACTCGTTCAGCTGCACCAGCTGATCCTTGCAATAGGGTCACCAGTCGGTGGAGCGATTGAAACTGATGACCAGGCCGCGAGGACCCTTGAGAGAGTCGAAATCACGCCAATTGCCGTGCTGGTCACGAGCGCGAATGGGAGGAATTGCCTGTCCCACCTTGATCCCAACTTCCTCTGTCATATCGGAACGGTGAAGGTCTCTCTGACCTAGCATGGGTTCAAGTGAAAAGAGTGTCAGCAAGAAAACAAGGAAGAAAATCGGAATTCCGTGATTTTTGATTTTCATCTCACCCTTCACTTTGGCACTCACTTTTTCTCTCTCTTGAGTATATAAAATATAGGAATTTACTTTGTGAAGCCAGCCCGGATGCGGCACAGGTTTTTGTCACGAAGCGGGGTAGGGGCGAGCCGGTGGCTTGCCCGAACAGTGAGGATGACAAACAGTGCAGTCAGGGTGGATGATTTCTTCGCTGCAGTGGACGATTTATGCATCATCCGGGCTAGATTGATCTACCGGATCGGACTCGGCCAGCGCCATCAACTCGTCGTAGGTAACGGCCTTGGTAATAAAGAGCGACGGTGTCTTGGACAAATCAATTTCTAAAGGCTGGGCGACGGACTTTCTCTCTTTGTCGTAAAGAATCCTGACCAGGGGACGGCACAGGTTTCCCGAATTGACCTCCACGACCCGTCCCATTTCATCCGTATTCAGGACGACGTACTCATTATAGGTATAGACAGAAAAGCCCTCGATCAAAGCCTTCACGAGGTGGGCCGCAAAGCTTTCTGTCTCTCCCCGGGTAAAGGCATCGAGCAACTGATAACCGGTCAGGGCTTTGCGGTGAGGGCGATCATGGATACAGGCTTCAAAAACATCCATGATCCCCAATATTTTCGCCTCCTCGCAGATCTCTTCTCCCTTTAATCCCTGAGGAAACCCACTCCCATTTTCTCGTTCGTAGACCTGCCCCACCGTCTTGGCAAGCCAGCCATACTCTGGGCACAACTCTTCCAAGATCTGGGCGCCGTAAACCGGGCGCTGCCGCGCCTCCGGACGCATCTGGCCCGGGTCCTGGAGCATGCGCTCGGGGAGCTTGGCAACCCCAATCTCATGCAAAAGTGCTGCCAGCCCTACCTCTATTTGCTTTTGCAGAAGGTAGCCCAGGGTCTGTGAAAGACGGAGTGACAAGACACTCACATTCACACAGTGGGTGCTCACGGCAAAGTCCTGTCTTCGATCGGTAGCCAAGAGAAGAAGAGCTGAACTTTGCACAATGGAATCGCTCAGACGCTGGACCAGCTCTTTTCCCTTGTCAATATCGGGACTCTTCTTTTGCTCAACCCGACGGATCGATTCCAGAACATAGGCCGTCGCGATCGTGTACAGACTGATCGTTTCCGCGTCAATGTCCTCTTCACCCACAACCTGGCTTTGCAGAACCTGCCGGGACTGAGCGTCCTCACGCTTGATCTTGGCGAGTTCCTGGCGGACCCTCTCGGCTTCGATTTCCTCCTCAACCGACACCTCGCCTTCCGGGTTCTCCTGAGGCCAAGATTCTTCCGCCATCGGCCCCAAAATAATCTCGCTAAAGGCTTTCCCCTCAGATTCCTCTTCAACGATAGCTCGGGTATCCCGCACCCCCTGAGGCTGAGATTCTTCCGCCTTCGTCTCAACGACTTCCTCCCCAATCCGCTCGGTTTCGGCCTTCTCTTCAACGAACGCCGGGCTTTCCTGCACTTCCTGGGTCTGAAGGTCCTCCGACCCTGTCTCAACGACTGCAAACGGGGTCCGCTCGACTTCAACTCCCTCTACAACGGCTGCTGGGCCTTCCTCCACCTCCTGAGGCTGAAGGTCCTCCAACCCTGTCTCTGGAACTTCCCACGAGGTCCCCTCGGCTTCAACTCCCTCTACAACGGCTGCTGGACCTTCCTCCACCTCCTGAGGCTGAAGGTCCTCCAACCCTGTCTCTGGGACTTTCCAAGGGGTCCGCTCGGCTTCCTCTTCCTTCTCCACCCGAGCCGTGTTTGCCTGATCCCCCGAGGGCTGAAAGGGAAAGGCTCCCAAGGCCGACTTAGAAACTCTCTCAAGGAGCCAATCTTCAACAAGAGCGTTGCCGCTTCGCAAACGCTGGGCAAGGACAAAGAGCAGATTGCGGGCAACGATGGGGTAAATTTCAATCAGGGACCAGATGGTGGCTCGGTCCAGCACCAGCAGTCGGGAATCCTCCTGGGCAACCACATAGGCAGAGGCTGGCTGGCGGTCAAAAACGGACATTTCGCCCACAACCTCCCCCGGTTCCAGCATGACGATGGGGGCCAGCGTCAGATCTTTGAGGTGGATGCGCAAACGGCCGGAGAGAATGAGGTAGAGAAAATCATTGGGTTGACCTGCCTGGATCAGCACGGCACCTTCTGTGAACTCCTTGATGGGGCAGTCCTGCAGTAAGTCCAGAACAGAGTCCAACTCGACGCCCTTCCACAGAATGGAAGTCTCCAGTTCCCACTTACTCAGAGATTTCTGATCATCACCCATCTCTACCAAAGTAGTTTAAAGTCTTAGGGTTGTTCAAGGTAAATCGACGATTCCGGGGACGATTCCCCAGCTTGTTGATGAGGTTTCCCTTGGTTTGACGCCTTGTCGGCTCAAGAATACAATGCTTTGAACAAGACCATCTAGAAGGAGAAGCCTATGAAACTGACTCGTACTATCGGCTGTATGATTCTACTGTCGGGAATGGCTACCGGCCTTTCCCCTGCTCAAATCGAGGGTCTGGGAACCATTGACTTTCCCACCTCGGGCTCACCGCAGGCCAAGGAGCTCTTCCTGCGAGGTGCTTTGCTGCTTCACAGCTTCGAGTACGATGATGCACGAGAAGCCTTTCAGCAAGCCCAGAAGATGGACCCGGACTTTGGCATGGCCTACTGGGGCGAGGCCATGACCCACAACCGACCGCTCTGGGTCCAGCTGGATCTGAACGATGCTCGAGCTGCGCTCGATCGCATCGGTCCAACCTCTGAAGCTCGTCGGACCAAGTTCCCCACCCAGCGCGAGCAGGGATATCTCCGGGCCATCGAGGTCCTCTATGGGGAGGGGAACAAGGTCAGCCGTGATCTCGCCTACGCGGAATCGATGTCACAGCTCGCCGAGGAGTACCCCGATGACCTCAACGCTTCCAGTTTTTATGCACTGTCCCTGTTGGGAACAGGTCAGGGCGAGCGAGACTTTGCCATATATATGAAGGCGGCCAGTATCGCCGAAGAGATCTTCAGCAAAAACCCCGATCACCCCGGAGCCGCCCATTACCTGATCCACTCCTATGACGACCCGATCCACGCCCCCTTGGGTCTGCGTGCTGCGAGACGGTATGCACGGATCGCCCCGGCTGCCTCTCACGCACAACACATGCCTTCGCACATCTTCGTGGCCCTGGGTATGTGGGATGATGTGGTCAAAGCCAATCAGGCCTCCTGGATGGCTGCTGAGGAGCGAATCGAGCGCAAGCGACTGACACTGGAGAATCGGGCCTTTCATGCCTATCGGTGGCTCCAGTACGGTTATCTCCAGCTGGGCCGATTTAAGGAGGCTCTCAAGACGCTGTCGGTCATGCAGGAAGATACTCAGAAAAGCGGCGGTTCACCCAGAACCCGGGACAATCTTCTCTTCATGCGGGCCGTCTATATTATTGAAACGGAAAAATGGGACGACGATGCCGTCCGGATCGCCATCGATACCTCCAAGCTGGCTCTACGGAGCGCGGCCACGGATTTTCTGACCAGGGGGCTGGCTGCGGTCAGGACCGGTAACCTGAGTGCCGCTCAAGAGATCTTGGAAGAGTTCAAGAAACGCAGGGAGACCACAAAAACTCCTGCGCGCAGGAACCACGAACTGGCCGTCGGAGTCATGGAGAAGGAGTTGGAGGCACTTGTACTGCTGGCAGCCGGAAAGGCTGAACGAGCGGTTCAGCTCATGGAAGAAGCGACGGCGGAGGAAGAGAGAATGAGCTTGGAATTTGGACCTCCGATACCGGTAAAGCCTTCTCACGAGCTTTTTGGGGAGATTCTTCTGGAACTGGATCGTCCCCAGGAGGCACAGAAGCACTTTGAGCTGGCCCTTGCCCGAACACCTCGTCGAGTTCTCACCCTCCTCGGTCTCTCTCGAGCTGCAGCCCGTTCGGGAAACCAGGAAAAAGCCCAGCAAATTCACCATCAGTTGGGCAAGATCTGGCACGGGGCCGACCAGGATCTACCCCTCTTGAGGGAAGTGACGAAGAGCGAAGAAATGGACAGGCTTGGGGTCGCTCGCCGTTAGCCCGGGCTTGGAGAGTCTCATGAAAGATCGCACCGCAAAAGATCAGCCTGATTCATCAAAACCCAGCCGTCGCCGATTTCTGAAATCGGGTGCGGTACTGGCCGGAGTTCTGGGTGCCTGTGCCGATTCAGGAAACGTGAGTGATTCCGGTCCCCGTACCTTGGGGGACATTCCGAGTCCCTATGGGCAGCGATCAACCTATGAGAAGTCGGTGCGCTATACCCATCTATCCGATACTCCGGAAGCGGGCCCCAGTCGCACGCCCCTTCAGGATTCCTACGGCATTCTCACCCCATCCTCTCTTCATTTCGAGCGACACCATTCGGGGGTTCCCACGATCGATCCGTCCCAACATCACCTGCTGATTCACGGCATGGTGGATCGCCCCCTGGTCTTTACCATGGAAGAGATTCTTCGGTTGCCGTCGGTATCGCGGATCCATTTCATCGAATGCTCAGGCAACAGCGGGCGTGAATGGACCACGCCGGAACCGACCGTACAGCGCACCCACGGAATGCTCGGTTGCAGTGAGTGGACGGGAGTCTCGTTATCATTGCTGCTTTCCGAGGTGGGTGTCCAAAGCGAAGCCAAGTGGATCATCGCCGAGGGGGCCGACGGCTGCAAGCTGCATCGAAGCATCCCCATGGAAAAGGCCATGGACAATATCGTCATCGCCTACGCTCAAAACGGTGAGGCCATTCGTCCGGAGCAGGGATACCCTTTGCGTCTGGTCGTGCCCGGATGGGAAGGAAACACCCACGTCAAATGGCTGCGCCGCATCAAGGCCGTGGATCAACCTTATATGGGGCGGGAGGAAACCTCCAAGTACACGGATCTGATGCCCGATGGCAAGGCCAGGCAATTTACCTTCGTGATGGAGGCCAAATCGGTGATCACCTTTCCTTCGGGAAGAGACAAACTCCCTGGCCCGGGATTCTATGAAATCACGGGACTGGCCTGGTCGGGTCGCGGCTTGATCAAATCGGTTGAGATTTCGATCGACGGAGGTCAGTCCTGGCAGGAAGCCCAGTTCCAGGAGCCACGCCACCCCGTCGCCTTGACCCGTTTCAGGCTTCCCTGGCGATGGGAAGGCCAGGAAGTAACCCTCCGGTCGCGATGCATCGACGAAACGGGCTACGTTCAGCCCAGCCGCGAAGCGCTGATCGAGGCTCGTGGCCTGAACACGAGATATCACTACAACGGCATCACGGCCTGGAGAGTCTCCTCCGACGGGAGCGTTCAGAATGCCTATGCCTAGAATTTCAGCAGGGTGGATGCTAGCCGCGATTTTGGCCGCGACTCCACTGATGGGGCAGTCACCCAACTATGGAGTGGGTCGATCACCCACTCCTGAGGAGATCAAGAGCTGGGACATCAGTATTGGTCCGGATGGGAGGGAACTCCCGCCTGGAGAGGGTAGGGCAGTGGAAGGAAAGGAAGTCTATACCCGTCGCTGTGCCGACTGCCACGGCTCAGAAGGTCAGGGTGGTGATCAGGGGGAGGCCCTGGTAGGTGGAGAGGGGACTCTGGACACTCCCAAACCTGTGAAGACAGTGGGCAGCTACTGGCCCTATGCCACGACGCTTTGGGACTACATCAATCGCGCCATGCCCTTTGACAGTCCCGGATCTCTGACCCACAAACAGGTCTATGCTCTTGTCGCCTACCTTCTCTATCTCAACGGCATCATCGAGGAGGAGGAAGTAATCAATGCCCAGACGCTGCCCCAGGTCCGGATGCCCAATCGAGAAGGCTTTGTTCCCGATCCGCGGCCCGATGTGGGAAGGACGGATCAGAGCCAGAAGAATTAATTCCGATCAGCGGCCCACGATCTTGCGAATCGTCATCTCATCCAAGGCGGGTCTTCGAACCGGATCGTTTCCCTGAACCACAGCCAAGACGGCACCGTCAGTAAACAACTCTTTGATATCGGCAGGAATCCCGTCGGATGCCAATTCACTTCCGATCCGTTCCACCATCTCTGGGTGATCGGTCAAATAGTCGGCCAGAAGAGGCCACCTCAGCTCCATGAGGGTCCACAACGCCAAGGGCCCTGTTTCCATATCGCCGCCCCCCAAAAGAGCGATCGCCTTTCGAAACGCATAAGCGTTGACAAATCTCTTCATGGCACGAGGATTGGGATCCAGCAAATCGACGAAAGGCTGCAAAAGGTGCTCGCTCTTCTTGCGGGCAGCAGGCTGCATGATTCGCTTGGCGGCAACATCCAGCAAGGCCTGCTGAACCAGAACGTCGCCTCCATGGTCGTGAATTTTAAACAGGATCTTCTCTTCGTCGCTCTCCCTACCCATGATCTTCTCGGCTTCCTTTTCCGCACGGCGAAGCTCAGTCTCTACTTCTTTCGGACTCTTGGAGGCCTTCATTTCTGTGAGCCGATCCCAGTATCGCCTCTGGGTGGCAACGGGCATCCTGGGCACCGGAACTGAGATTTGGAACATCTTCTCAAGGAACAGATGGGAAAGAGGGTGTCCCGCCTGGCCGATCGATCCGTTGAAGTCCCCATAGGAGTGTTCATAACTGGCTCGCAGCCATTTCCGGTCTGCGGCAACCACGAAAACGACTTTGGACTCATGAAAGAGGGTCTGAATTCCCTCTAAGAGTTCGACCACATAGCTCCCTTCGCAGCGGTCAAGATCGTCGATAAAAACAGCGCAGGGCTGACAGGCCCCTTGGACCATTTTCTTGAAATGCCGAACAATCATGGGCACGGGATCACGGTGATGCTCCATAAAGATCTCGGCCGAGCGCCTGGATCCCATGAGCCAAAAGCGACTGAACAGGACACCCACGCCCCAGAGCGTCATCAATCCGGCCAGGGTCCTGAGTATGGTCTCAACATTTCCCTCCAGGTCCGCTTCGGTCATGAACCAGATGCCCCAGAGAATCAGGGCCCCCGTTAGAATCTGAAAAGCCCGACCGGCCTGGAAGCGCCACCAGCGGTCCCGGATCACCAGCCGCAGGGCACGAAAGAAGCTGATCTTTCTGAGTGCGCGGAACCTTTGCCGATAGATGGCGTTGAGCAGAGCCCACCAGGGAGGACCCATTCCCTGATGGCGCCAGGCGTTGAAGTCAACCACCATCCACTTTTGCCCCAGCCCACCGGAAACAAGCTCCTGGCGCAGGAAGTTGAGCAGCGAGGTTTTTCCCGACCCCCAGGGGCCGTGGATCAATACTCCGAAGGCCTCTCCAGGCATCTCTTCCGTCTTGCGAGAGGTGGTCCATTGGTTCTTCTTGGGCCTGGCCCAGACCTCATGGATTCGCTCCGCTAGAATCTGGGCAAAGGGTCTGCCTCCCAATTCATCGATCTCCGTCGGATCATCCGAATGGGTGGGAACCAAGTCGGTGGGCGTGCCGTGCAACGTCTCCACCGCTACCGGCTCTGCTGCCTTTGCCGTTTCGAGGGTCTCGGCAACGGGCTCTTCTTCCAGGCTCGGTTCCGGCTCCAGGTTATCGGCAGCGGACGGCTCCGGTGTCTCAGCCCCTTCAAAGGTTTCGGCAGCGGACGGCTCCTGACCCCATGCCGACTTATCCTCAATGTCCACCGCCGGCGGCGTGCTCGTCTCCGGGGCTGGCTCGAACTGGGCATCCCCATCCAGGATGGCTGAACTCAACTGCTGCGGGGTCAGATTTGCCGCATCCGCCAGGAGGGTCCCCGTCAAGTCGGCTCCGCTGAGATTCGCTTCCATCAGGTTGGTTCCTTTAACCACCGCCTCCCTGATCTTGGCCTGAGTCAGATCGGCCTGATTCAGGTCGGCCTCACTGAGGTCCGCTTCATCGAGCTTGGCCTGGCTCAAATTCACTCCCTTGAGGTTCGCTCCCATGAGCTTCGCTCCTGTGAGGTTGGCCTCCGTGAGATTGGCTTCGCTGAGATCTGCCTCGCAGAAGTTCACTCCCATAAGGTTCCCCTGGCTCAGGTCTGCTCCCTTTAGATTGGCGCCCATGAGATTCGCTTCGCTCAGGTCCGCCCCCGTCAGATTGGCTTCGCTGAGATCCATCTCCATGAGCTCCGCCTTGTAGAGGTTGGGACTCTCATCAGGATGTTTCTTCCTCCATTTATTCCAGGCCTTCTTGCCTTTCTGTAGGATCTTCAGATGTTCCGGTTTGGCCATTGTGTTGAACCTTTCAAACTCACGACTGGGACAGCCCATCCTGCCAGCCAATGGAGAGCAACTCGCTCAGTGCTAAGTGCCCCGTTTCAGTGTCCTATATATCAGGAAAGCCTTTCAAGCCAGGGCCCCTTGCTGGCCTTCGCCTTCCCCGCTATAATCCTGAAATTGGGAAAAAAAAGAGTCCCCGAATGGACTCTTCTATCAACCCGCTGGAGGAGGACAAGTGACTTACTACGGAGCAAAAGAGCTGAGCGAGAGTTTCCGGACGGTCCGGAAGAACACCATCCTCACGGCCGAGGATATCCCGGAGGATCAGTACAACTTTCAGGCGACTCCCGACACGGACAACGTGGCCCAGCGGCTGGCTCACATCGCGGTTGCCTTCAACATCCAGCACCAGATCCATGCCGTTGAGGCCCGGACCACTCTGGAGGGCTTTGACTTTCCCTCACTCAGTCAGCGTCTCAGAGCGGAAGCAGAGCAGCCCAGAAGCAAGGAAGAGATCATCGAACTGCTGCGCAGCAATGGAGAAAAGTGGGCCCAATGGCTGGAAGGACTCTCTGAGGAATTCCTGGCAGAACGTGTGGGCATGCCACACGGTGGCCCTCCTCCTGACAAGAGCCGGTTCGAAATGATCCTTTCCGTGAAAGAGCACGAAATGCATCATCGGGGCCAGCTGATGCTGATCCAGCGAATGCTGAAAATCGTGCCTCACCTCACGCGTAATATGGAGGCCCGTCTGGCCCAGATGCAGGATGCAGCGAAAGCTTAGTACTTAGCCCGGAATATACATCATCCGGTCTACTCCAGTAGACCCACCTCTTTGAAGTACCGTTCCGCCCCTTTATGGAAGGGAACCACGGGTCCGAGGACTGCCATTTCCGGGTTGAAGGCCTGCATCGAGGGATGGATTGCCTGAACCTCATCCACGTGCTCCAGGATGGCCTTGGTGATCTGATAGACCAACTCTTCGGAGATTTCCTCACGCACTAGGATGACGCTGGAGGTGGCCAGGGTAGGAACATCTTCACTCAAGCCGTAAACGTCCCTGGCAATGGTTTCGGATAGGTAATAGGAATATTTTTCAATAACCTTTTTCCTGTGCTCCTCGCTCACGGGCAGCATTCGAAACTTGTTGGTGACGGCAAACTCCAGGAGAGAGGGAGCGGGTGGGGCCATATAGAGAACCGAAGCATCCACACGACGGTCACCCAGGGACTGAAGTGAATCCCTAAAGGGCAAATAGATAGGGGTGAAGTCCTCGAAGGATATCCCCATCTCCTGATACACCTCTCTCTGTCTGGGAATCGCTCCATGCCCCGGAGGGCCCAACACCACTCTTTGTCCCTTGATGTCCTCAACCGACCGCAGGTCGGAGTTCTCGAGCACAACCATCTGAAGATAACCCAGCTGGAAGGTGGCTATGAGAGTACGGATGTTGGGGAAAGACTGCTTGTAGGGCAGGTCTCCCTGGTAACCGTTTAAAGCGGTGGCGGCAATCGAGAGACCGATATCGGCTTGGTCGGTGCCCAGAAGCCGTACGTTCTGAACGCCTCCCTCCGTAGACTCGACATTGACTCGGATACCGGGGACGTATTTGTTGATGACATTCCCTACCACTCCGCCAATGGGATGCCAACTACCCCCGCTTGGCCCGGCGGCAATGCTCAATAAGGTCTCCCTTTCCCCACAGGTAATCAGGAAAACCAGGGCAAAGGCGGCAACGATGATCTGTGTAAATGCTCTTTTCATCACTTGTCTAGCCCGGATTATGCATAGGTTCTCGTCACGAAGCGGCGGAAGCGCCGGCCTGAGTGCGTTGCGCCACGGGTGACCGAGGCCCCCGCAAGCGTACTGTAGGGTACGCTGAGGAGGCCGACGGAGTGGGCACCCGCTTTGCGGGTCGCACAGTCAGGCCGAGTGATTTCGGCGATGCAGTAGAGAATTTATGCATATTCCGGGCTGAACCCTCTCGACTCACGGAACCACTCATTATAGAGCGAGTCGCAAGGGATTCCCAATCTTTGTTTTTATGGAGGGGACAGGGCCAGCGCTGAGCGGTACTCCTGATTTTGGTGACCTGCGTCACTGTAAAGCAGCCCGGATATTACTAAAATCGTCTGAGTGAAGGAGACGAGTCAGTCTCTGAAGACAGGGATCGATGCTAAAAGAAAGTGGAATGAATCCTCAATGAGTGGCTCGTTTTCGTTTTAAGAGTTTTTAAAAGGGAGAATGACCTATGATGAAAAGAAAAACGCTTCCGTTTGTTTTGGCGCTTGCTTTCTTGAGTCTAACCAGTCTATTTGCCCAGACCTCGAATTACGAGGTGACCAATGCCGTCGTGACCACCACAATCGCAAATCGGATGCCGGAGGTACAGACAGCAAACAACACGTTCGCCTCTACCGTTGCGAGGCTCTTCTACTTCACGAAGATCGAGCAGGCTACGGCGCCCACTTCCATTCTCCATGAATGGTACTGGCAGGGCGCATTGCTTGCCACCGTTGAACTCGATGTCAACTCCAAAGCCTGGAGAACGTGGAGTTCAAAGCGAATTATGCCTCACCAAACCGGGAGGTGGACGGTCATCTCGAAAAGGCCTGACGGTAGCACTGCTCAAACCACTTCCTTTTCTCTTGAACATGATGCCAGGACGGTCGAACTGGAAATTCAAAGCACTCCTGGTGATGCGATCGTCTATGACGGCAGTAACATCCTGGGAAGCACGGGCGAAAATGGCCTCAATGTGGTGAGGTTCTGGGAAGTGGGAGACTACACACTGGATATTACCAAGGCCGGCTATGAGTCCGGGTCCGTCAGGATCAGTGTTGACGAAGAACCCACCCGCGTGCATGAAATGATCACGCTGAAAAGGCAGGAGTAACTCACTCTCTGGTCGTCCCGGTGAACGGAAAACGCTGGCCAGGGATTACAAATACACCGTCCTAGCCTCGCTCAATACTCCAAACGAGTCGAGCTCCTTCCACACTCGATGTTCGCGATGGAATTCGGGGACCGTCCCTCTAAAATCCAATGGAGAAGCCGTCTTTTAGACGGCTTGATCCGTCAACGTCGAAGAGTGTAGGAGAACCCGATCGATGGCTCAGCGCAAGAAACAGTCGTCGAAGCAGGAGTCTGAGGACGCTGCTTTAGCTTCACAGAAAGAATCCCTGGAGGATGCTTTGGCCTCCAAGAGAACATCGCCAGAGGATGCTTTAGCTTTGAAGAAAAAGTCCGCCGACGATGCCTTAGCTTCCAAGACCAAATCCGCAGATGACATTCTGGCCCTCAAACTCGATGCGGAAAGGCGGAAGAGCGAGGCTGAGAGAGTCAAACTCTGGCTTGAAGCAGAGGAGATCAGGAAACGCCTTCACACCAAGTGGTACCAGGAAACCACGACCCTGAAATGGGCTGCTGCCGGAATCGTGGTTGGGGTACTTCTTCTCACCTGGATGATCGGTTATGTTCGGCCCGTCTTAGAGTACGAGCAGGAGATCGCAGGATTACGGGGTGAAGCTGCATTACTGGAAAGTCAAAAGCTGGCCCATCAAAACGCCATAGATCGAGCTGAGATTAAGCAAAGAGCCAAGGAACTCCAAAGAAAAGACAAGACCATCAAGGAAGAACTGGCGTTTTTGGCTGCCGAGCGGGAAAATCTCCAAGCCTTACTGACCCATACCCAAGAAGACAAGACCCAATTGGCCAAACGATACGCAAGGCTCGCTTCCGACTATGGCAACATGGCCAAAAGGCAACAGTTTACGGAGAGACAACGAGCTCAATTCGCTAACCTGGAGGAATCCGTATCTGCGGAAGTCGAAGCATTGAACCGGGACATTGAAGAAGTTCAGAAAGCCGTGCAGGAATCTGAAGTGCGGGTGCGAACCATTCAGACCCAGTTGGACACTCGTGAAATACAAGGGACAAAGACCCGGATCGTCCACAGCAAGAAAAGCACGGAAGAGGCTGCCCAGATTGAGAAGCGGCTGAGCGATTTGGGAGCGGATGTTCAACGCAGCCCCTATCCTGAGAAGGACTGGACAGCAAGCACCGCACTATTTTACTACGACAACTCCATGCTGACATCCGCACTACAGATTCAAACCGCGATCGCTGATATCGTAGAAGTGGAGATGATTCAGAGCTCTGTTCTGCCTGTCGACTGGAAAACACCCACACCCAAGGCTGGCACCAAGGAGGATCCCCTCCGCCCGGTGCTGCCTCTTGCCTCCTGGCTGGAAACCACTCTCTTGCAGGCGGGCTTCGAATTGGTGCTGATGCTCGACTAGCTGTTCGTCCGCACCCCCAATCCTAGTTCGACCATTGCCTTTCCATCCCTGTATACCTATATTAAGGCCGGCATGGCTAAATGGACTTTTGAGCCCGGACACAGCGCAGCCGAGTTCTCTGTTCGGCACATGATGGTGGTTTGGGTGCGTGGACACTTCAAGAACATTACGGGCACCATCGAGTTTGACCCTGAGAATCCAGCCGAATCCTCCGTCGATACGAGCATTAATACGGAAGAGCTTTGGAGCGGAGACGCGGACAGGGATGGCCACTTGAGAGGTAGCGATTTTCTGGATGTGGAAAACCATTCCACAATTACGTTCAAGGGAAATGAGGTCGAAGTCATCGGAAAGAACGACTTTCGAGTCACCGGTGATCTGACCCTTCGCGGCGTTACCCGAAGGGTGACTTTGGAGGTGAACTATCTAGGGCAGTGGGGCACTCCCTTCTGGGTGGATGGAAAGGACCAGGGACCCAAAATGCGTGCCGGTTTCGTAGCCAAGACCACGATTGATCGAACCGACTTCGGAATAAGCTGGAACGGGGAATTGGAAAATGGTGGCGTCGTCGTGGGTAAGGATGTCCTGATTACTATCGATATAGAGGCACTTCTGGAGTAGTCAGAAGGCAGGTCTAGCCGGGATTATCCGAATGCCGGCTAAGCCTTCAGGGGAAACAGCCGGTTAAAAGTTCCACTAAAAAACTTTTCCTTGGTGGGGTCATCCACCCCGATTCTTTCCAGAACAGCAACTTGATCTTCCCAGACCCTCCGCTGCCATCCGCGCGGAAAGAAAGAGGAGTCGGTACCAAAGAGGAGCCGATCGGGTCCCACCACCTCCAGTGCCTGACGAAACACATCTTCAAGATTCAGAGAAGGGTGATACTTGATCCAGCTGTTGGAACTGGAAGTATCCAGGTAAATATTCGGACAAAGGTCGGCGACCATCAGTGCTTCCCTCAAGAGCCCCGCTCCAAAATGAGGGATGATCATGGGGAGTTCCGGATAACTTAGTGCTACGGAATGTAAATCGAGTGGGTTGGAAAAGCGCATGGCAAACCGGCTGGCCAGCCCCAGTTTCTTTCGCACGCCCAGGGACAGGACCCCGCAATGGACAAACACCACGGCCTCATCCAGGGAGGCTGCGGTTTCAAAAACCTCGATGGCCTTGTCTTCATACACATGAAATCGATGCATTGCCGGAAAGAGGCAGATGCAGCGCAAGCCGAGTTCGCCAACCGCCCAACGAATTCTCTCCACTGTTTTCTCCTGGGTTGGATTCACCATAAAGAACCCGACAAACCGTTCAGGATGCTGGGCTACCGCGACGGCTACCGATTCTTCGTCACCTGGGACACTGGCGATCAGGGCGGCCCGGTCGACCTGGTTCGAGTCCAGTTCCCGGACCCACCTTTGAGCCAACGCTTCGGGAGTTTGTGGGGCCTCCCAACCCAACGACCGGATCATCTCCTCGACAGCATTCCGAGCGTCCTGAAGGCCTTTCTCTCTGGCCAGCATCTGAAAGAAAGTAGGCGAGAAAAAATGACAGTGACAATCGTTGAGGGACGGATTTGTGGACATTCAGGGAACGAACTTCAACCCCTTCACAGACCTTCTGTGGGCAGCACTGGAGGATCTACCGGAATCGAACCTAACCCTTGATCTTCCTGCTCTCCGCGTTCTTCCCGATATCGCAATTTGCGCAGTGCCTTGGCTTCAATCTGGCGAATCCGCTCTCGAGTCACGGAGAACCTCTGCCCAACCGACTCCAGTGTCTCTTCCGACCCATCGCCAATGCCAAACCGCATACGAATGATCTGTTCCTCACGAGGGGTCAGGGTGCCCAAGAGGGCCGCCGTCTGGTCTTTCATGCTGATATCGATCAAGACCTCGGCTGGGGAAATCGCCGTAGGGTCTTCGATGACATCACCCAGGTGACTGTCTTCGTCTTCGCCAATGGGAGTCGCCAAGGAGATGGTTTTCCGGGTGAGTTCAAGCATCTCCCTGACCTGAGTCTCGGAACTGTTCATTTTAAGGGCAACCTCTGCGGAGGTGGGCTCTCGCCCACATTCCTGAAGCAAAGCCCGTGAGGTCTGGATCATCTTGTTGATCCTTTCAATCATATGCACCGGAATCCGAATCGTCCTGGCTTGATCGGCAACGGCTCGGGTGATGTTCTGGCGAATCCACCAGGTGGCATAGGTAGAGAACTTATAACCTCTTTGATATTCAAACTTGTCGACGGCTTTCATCAAGCCGATATTTCCCTCCTGGATCAGATCAAGGAACTGAAGTCCTCTTTTGAGATACTTCTTGGCAATGGAGACTACCAATCGCAGATTGGCCTCGACCAATTCTTTTTTCGCGATCTCACCTTCCAGTTCTCCCTCCTGAATGGCCGCCAAGGTTCGTTTGAGTCCGGCAGGTGAGTCCAAGACCTCTTCCTCAATTTCCTTCATCTCCCTGCCAATTCCTCGTTGGCGCGATCGCACCTTTTTGGCCTCATCCTCTTTCAGCGGAGATTTCTGCAGCTCCTGAAGTCCCTTCGCTTCCCTCTCCAGTGCAACGATGTGCCCGACCGTGGTCTTGAGCACCTCGACAAGTTCCTGGCGAATCGGGGAGGTCAGCTCCAGATCACGAATCAGGTGAGCTATGGAAATACGAAAGCGCGCCGATTGCCAACGCAACCTTTTGTATGTCTTACTGCTCTTCTTACAGCGGCGCAGTCGCCTTCTGATCTTTTCCGACTCGACTTCCAGAGTGGCGATTTCATCGATACGCCTGAGAACCCACCTGCGCCGCTTTTCAAGGAACTCTTCCTTGACCTCGTCTTTTCCACATACCACCAGGTTCCTGATATTCAAATCACCGTTCCGGAGCTCCCCTCCATACTTCGCGATCTGCCCGACAACGACCGGCGAACGCGACAAGGCGTTCAGGGCGTTCCTGCGACCCTTTTCAATTCTCTTGGCAATCTCGATCTCTCCTTCTCGACTCAAAAGAGGCACAGAACCCATCTTTCTCAAATAGACCCGGACCAGATCATCGATCTGCTCGAACCCTTCAGCCTTTAAATTAGACTCCCGATACTCATCATTCATAGACCAGAGTTTTCCTTTCACGCTTTCTCAGCTCCTACCGTTATAGGCGTCTGAAGTTCAAGACGCTGTTTGCGTCGATTAGTTCCCAGCAAAGGACTTGGGCCGAATCTGAAACTTTGACAACTTGCTCGATAATCCTTTCAGCTGTTCGCGATCACACCGTTGATAGCTTCGGAGAACTTCCCGGATTCTCCCGGATCCGATCTTCAAAAGGCCACACACCCAGTAGAAGCTTCCTGGAGCTTTCTCCTCGGAAAAGAACCAATGAAAAGCATCCTGCTGCCATTTCTCCCAATTTGTTCGGTTTTCTTTTCCCGATCTGCTAGGAGTCCAAAGATCCCTTAATGCCTGCAGTAAGATGGCAACCGCCAGTTTCCTGATGGCTGCCTCCGGCCCTTTTGTCCGTCGGTAAAGCTGCGAGCTCACCAGTATCGGATATTTAACCTGTGCACTTGACATAGTGTTCGAGCTGAGTGCTTCGCCAGTGAGGAAACTATTTTTGTACAAAAGTACGAAGGGTACGACCGGTTACTCGGGATCCCTCTGCCTCGAGTACCACCGGTAATTGATATCGATGTACTCTTGCCACTGCTCAGGCACTTCTTCTTCGGGAAAAATGGCCTCCACGGGACATTCCGGAACACAGGCACCACAATCGATACACTCTTCCGGATCAATATAAAGCATCTTCTCGCTGTCAAACTTCTCTTCATCGGTGCGCGGATGGATACAGTCGACAGGACAGGAATCCACGCAGGCGCTGTCCTTCACACCGATACAAGGTTC
>JACZQQ010000189.1 GCA_022545645.1 Acidobacteriota bacterium
CAAGGTTTACGTGGTCTCCAACGCCATCACCGATAGAGATCCGATCACCAGCCGTTCCACCGGCTTATCGGAATCGGTGACGGCAGCCCTTCATGCCTATACCGGAGAGATTGTGTGGTGGCGTCACAACAACAGCATGAACCGATCACCCGTTTGCGTGGCCAACGGTGTTTTTTACCAATCTTTGGGAGACGGGAGTCTGGAGGCTCTTGATGCCGAAACCGGGAAGTCGCTTTGGCAGTCGAGTCTACCCAGCACCTCTCGAGGGGGAATCGTGATCGCCAACGGGAACCTGTATACCAGCAACGGTGAGGGGGGCTTACCCACGGAACCGAGACACAGGTACTACGTCTACGCTTACAGTATCGATGGGTGATGAAGGAGCAACCATGAAAAGAAGACCATTCCATTTCTCGGTGATCGGCGCGGTGATCCTGCTGTCGGCGGGTCTGTTTTGGGTGAGCGCCCAGCAGAGTCGGTCTCTGTTGGTGATTGAAGGGGCCACACTCATTGACGGAACCGGTAGAGAGCCTATCCCCAACGCCGTGGTGGTGATCGAAAATGACCGCATTCAGGCAGTCTTTCGCCACGGTGAACAGGTTTATCCTCGCGGTGCCCGGGTCATCCAGGCTCAGGGAAAAACCATCATCCCTGCTCTGTTTGATATTGATACCCACATCGCCCAGCAGGGACTGGAAGCTGCGGCCCAGGCCCTCACCAATTATCTTTACCATGGGATCACCAGTATTTCCGATACCGGGGTCAGTATTGTCCATGGCGAGGGCCTGGAACGGCTCAAGCAGGAGGGTAAACTCATCTCGCCGCGGATTTTTGAAGCGGGTCCCACCCTTACCGCCGTAGGGGGACATCCCATTCCGGTGAACCGGGCCCTGGGACGGGCCATCGATACCCGCACTCTGACCCAAATTGAGGGACCGGAAGACGCCGTCCAGCAGGTTCAAAGATACGTCCGCGAATATCAGGTGGCCACCATCAAGGCGATTTTGGAGAGTGGAGGGGATCTTCACTATCCGCGGATGACCCTGGAGACCTATAAGGCCCTGGTGGACGAGGCCCATCGTCAGGGAATGAAGGTCTATACCCATGCCAGTCAGCTGTCGGATGTGAGGGACGCACTGGCGGGAGGCGTCGACCTGATCGCCCACGGGTTCGCAGAAGAGTTGACCGCCCAGAGCGACATTGCCCAGATGATCGTCCAGCAGAAGGTCAGTTGGCTTCCCGACATCAACAACGCCGAGTCCTCCCTTAAAATCTTCGATCATCCTGAAATCTGGGATGACCCGACTCTTCTCAAGAGCGTCCCCGCCGTCTACATTGAGATGGCTCATGACCCGAAGGTCCTGGCCAGGCTGAAGGCCCGCCTGGAACGCTCTCGGCGCAGCCATCAAATGAGAATGCGCACGGTGAAGGTGCTCTATGACATGGGCGCAAACATTTTGGTGGGAACCGATTCCACCGGTGCTCCCCATCGCATGTTCTATGGGTGGGACATCCACCGGGAACTGGAACACTTGGTCAATGCGGGTATGAAACCGATGGACGTCATCGTGGCAGCTTCTCGAAAGGCGGCCGAGTACCTGGGTCAGGAGAAGGAGCTGGGAACCGTGGAAGCGGGAAAGATCGCAGACCTGCTGATCCTTTCTGGCAACCCTCTGGAGGATATTCGCAATAGCAGAACCATTGAACAGGTCATCTACGCAGGCCGGCTCATCGATCGCGACAACTTACCCATGCTGGATCCGTTCAAAGAGGGCCTGGTAGCGACCGGAAAGGAGGAGCAGATCATTACCGATCAGGCGGTGGAAGAGAACCTGGTCGCTCGTTTTCCCCCGGGTCCAGCCAAAGAGCTGGTCATCAACCAGTGCTCCGGCTGTCACAGTCTCGAGGTGATCCTGGCGCAAGCGAAGGGAAAGGCCGAGTGGGAAGCCACCGTTTACGGTATGCTGGGTGAAAGAAGCCAGCAGGGAGAAGCGATCATCAGGTACCTGGGGGAACACTTTGGGCACTAAAACAACGACAGCTCATGAGGTAAAGGGCACAAACAGAGGAGTAACGATGCAGTTGAAAACACCTTTAGCGATTCTTGTTAGCGGGCTCATGCTTCTTGTGGGTAGTTTCATGTTGGGCTCCGTTATAGCCTCTCCTGGGGCCTCTCCTGCGCAGGGCGATCTGGCCGCCCAACTCCCTGACGGGGAGGGCAAGGGATATGTGCAGACGATTTGCACGAGTTGTCACGGACTGGGTCTCATTGTCTATCAGAGAAAGACTCTGCAAGGTTGGGAGGCAACGGTGTGGGACATGTTGGGAAGAATTTCCGCCGGTTTAGATCGGGAAGCCGAGATTATTTCCACGTATTTGTTCGAGAGTTTTCCAGTTGAAACGAGTACTCCCCCGGCCGACGATCCACCCGCCGATGCGGGCCTATCCGAAAGCACGGCACCCCGGTTCCAGATTTTTCATCAGGTGGTCTTCAAGTTTAAACCGGAAGTCTCCGAGGCACAAAAGACGGCTTTGCTGGAAAGCGGAAAGAAAATGCTGGAAAGCATTCCCCAGGTGGCGACCGTGTTGGTGGGAAAGGTTGCCCAGGAGGACTCGGAATTCCCCTATGGCCTGGTGACCGGATTTCAAAGTGAAGAGGACTTGCAAGCCTATCGGTCCCATCCAGCCCACAGAAAGTGGCTGGAGGAAGACTATCGGCCTCTGGTCCTGAAGAGTCAGGTCACGGATCTCGTTGCCATGGAATAGGAGGGTTTCTTCCTCTGTTAGTTCTTGAACATTCAGCGTAGGGGCGCACAGCCGTGCGCCCTGTAAGCCCTAGATAAGGCAGGTTTTGTGGGCGCACGTCTGTGCGCCCCTACAAGCCTTAATCAAAATCAGATGGAGTTTCGAGACAGTATCTTTTCTGTCTCCCCGGTCAGGAGGTCAGGTGGTCAGCTCTTCTTCTTCCCGCCCCCTCCCACCTGGGATTGCTCGATACCCCGGTATTCTTCATTGAGGGCAATCCCCAGGGCGTCGGCGATGCAGTTGAGATAATTCATCATGCCGATCAGCGCCACCGCGTCCACGATATCCTCGTCGGAGAATCCCTCTGCTCTGAGTTGCTCGAGATCCTGCTCTGAGCAGGTATGGGCATGCAAAGTCAGCTTGACCGTGTAGTCCAGGAGGGCACGAGTAGCTTTATCGAGAGGGGCCTGACGGTAGTCCTTCTTGATGGCTTCTGCCAGGTTGCGGTCACCCAGTTCAGCACGGAGAAACTCTCCGTGTGCTTCCACTCAGTAGTAGCAGTCATTGGCGGCAGAGACCACGACAGCGATCATTTCCCGCTGGGTCCGTTGCAGACCCGAAGGACCATACATCAGAGTATTAAAGAACGGCACCCAGCCTCGAGTGATGTCGGGGCGGATGGTGGTGGCCTTCAGGATGTTGGGTATCCAGCCCCGTTGTTTCTTGAAGCTCTGGTAAAGGTTTTTGACATAACCCGTGGCTTCTGTCTCTCCGGTCGTTCGAATCCAGGCGGTTTTGAGAGTCTTTGGAGTCATGATGTTTGGCGAGATTCTATCTTATTTCTCTTTCGGCGGCCAGGCTTGTTGCTGATAAGCGGATTCCCAGAACATCCACTCGTAACGGGCACTGTGGCGGAAATGCTCCTTCATTCTTAGGATCTCGCTCGGGCTTGCAGAAGTGGACGATAGATTGACGATCTCAAGAATAGCCTTCACGGAATCGCCGTACTCTTCTGAGGAGTAAGCGTCGATCCATCGTTGATAGAGGGGATCCTTGGAACCCTTTTTCTTCAGTTGCTTGCCGACTTCCCAGTAAATCCAATAGCAGGGGAGTAATGCCGACAAGGACTCGGCGAAAGGCCGGCTGTATGCCGTGACCACGAGAAAGTTTGTGTAAGCAAAGGCTGCCGGGGAGGGATCGGCCTGGCCCACCTGTTCCGTTGAAATGCCGTACTCTGCAAAGACACTCTCATGCAAGGTTTTCTCGTATTCAAGGGTGTCCACGGCATGGCGGTTGAGCAAGGCCGCCCATTCTTCACGCGGAGCTTTCGAGGCAGTAATGCTCAAAGCCCGGGCGAACTCACGCAGATAGTGTGCATCTTGAATCATATAAAAGGAAAAAGCTTCTTGACTGAGTGTCCCCTCTGAAAGGCCTGTCAGAAAGGAATGATCGAGAATCTCCCGGTAAATGTCGAGATTTTCTTCCCAGAGCTCGTCGGTAAAGTTTTGAGCTTGGGGCTCTACCAACAGGCCTAGAATTGCCAGCGAAACCAGCCATTGGGACATGGTTAACTCCTCCGCCTTTCTGAATGGACTTCAGCGTGACTGACGGCGGTAGACGGCAGCGTAGGCGCTTCGGAAAGGTGAGACACAGTAGTCCTCGATCAGCTGTTTACCCGACACCGGACGAGCAGCCAGTTCCTCGCTGAAGCGCTCCTTGAGGCGGAAGGAAAGACTCATGATGTCCGCTTTTTCCGTGCGGTTTTCGACACTGAAGGCATCTTCCAGGTTGGGTTCCAGCTGGAAGATTTCTTGATACGAATGGGTGCGCAGCTGGTAAGGAGTGGGGACTTTTCGACTGCCCGTTGTCTGATAGTGGGAGACAAGGCGTCGTTGAAAGTCCAGATAGTCGAAATTTTCGACCTTATTGTTGACACTGATTTCAATCACGCAGTGTTCCTCGGCCCATTGGCTCTTCAGGCCGTAGGTGAAATCGAGGTCATCTTTGTTGAATTTGATGCGGTGCCCGTTTTTATCGTGGAAACACTTTAATTCTTCTTCTTGTTCCTGGCCCCCGGAATCGACCGAGTGGGTGACATAGTGGGGAGATACCCGCTCGTACCACTCATCAATGATCTGACTCAGTAACTCGTCGATAGCTTGCTGGATCTGAGTTGCTTTGCTCTTTGTGGTGGTCATGCAATTATTTTCAAACGCACATCATTGTAAACGAGGAATCCATGTTGGGCAATGGAAGTCCATGATAAAATAATACAAAAATGGGGTTCACACGTGCTTTGCTCTCGACCGTCGTGGTGTTCGCTGCCTGTGGCGGTCCGGAGCGAATTGTCAAACTGCCCGTTCCGCGAGCGGATGTCCTGCACGCCTATCGTCTGATGGCAGAGGGAGATGAAATGGCTCTGGCAGGACAGAGTCATTTCGCACTGCTCAAGTACCTGGAAGCCTCGCGTCTCAATCCCTACCACGAAGTCA
>JACZQQ010000023.1 GCA_022545645.1 Acidobacteriota bacterium
GTGTGGAACCTCATCCACAGTCGAATTTAAAATCAAGCGAGTAACCGGGTTTCATTGCTCGGCTTCTCGGAAAGGAAGGCGCAAATGCAGCCAGCACTTATTGTTCTTGTCATTGTACTTCTCTATATCCTCTCTTCCATCAAGATTCTCCGGCAGTATGAAAAGGGGGTTATTTTTCGTTGGGGTAAGTTATTACCCGAGCCCAAGGGACCGGGGATCATTTTCGTATTTCGGCCCATGGATCAAATGGAAAGAGTCAGCCTGCGCACGGTGACCTTCGATGTGCCGGCTCAGGATGTGATCACCCGGGACAACGTAACCGTCAAGGTCAACGCCATCGTTTACTTCCGGGTGGTCGATGCCAACCGGGCGATTGTCAGCGTGGAGAACTATCTTTATGCCACCTCTCAGCTGGCTCAGACCACTCTGAGATCGGTCCTGGGTGAGGTGGAGCTGGATGATCTACTGAGCAAGCGGGAGCAATTGAACGAGCGCTTACAGTCGATTTTGGACCAATCGACCGATCCCTGGGGGATCAAGGTATCGATGGTGGAGGTGAAAACCGTGGACCTGCCGTCGGAAATGCAGCGAGCTATGGCGAGACAGGCTGAGGCTGAGCGTGAAAAGCGCGCCAAGATCATTCATGCCGATGGAGAATTTCAGGCTGCCGAAAAACTTTTGGAGGCAGCCAGGACTTTGGCTAAAGAACCCCTGACCATACAACTTCGATATCTGTCGACTTTGACGGAGATTGGAATGGAGCAGAATTCCGTCATCGTTTTTCCTCTTCCCATCGATATGATCAGTCACTTTTTTACCGGTTCCCAACAGCCCAAGAAGGAAGAGTAATTGAAGCGCAGACTCAGCCCTGAGGAATCCATGACTCTTTATGGCCTCCTGGTGGGGTTCATTTTCATCTTTTATCTGATGGGACTTTTCATTGGGAAGAATCAGTTCGTGGAGGCCAGTACAAACGATACGAACCTCCCGCTTTCCGAGACGCCTGTCCAGGATCTGAAACCTGAGGAGATGGATTTCCACGAGCGGGTGACGGTTCCCGAGGTTGCCGAGGAGGAAAATGGACCTTTGGACGAAGTCTCTCCTGTTTCAGAGGAGACCTCCAGGGAAGAAAGTTCTACGAGCGCAGAAGTTTCCAAGCCGAGCCCCCTCAGCGCTTTTACGATTCAGGTGGCGGCCCTCACCCGTGAGGCGGATGCCCGGCAACTTCTGGTTCGTCTGGAAGCCAAGGGCCATTCTGCCATTGTGCGGAATTCCACCGGCGAAGATCCGTACTATCGTGTCTGGGTGGGTCAGTTCAAGACCCCGCAGCAGGCCGCCGAGACGAACGAGTTACTTCGACAGGAAGGCTTTTCAACCTACATCACGAAATTTCTGGTTTCGAGTCCAACCCCTTGAGTCCTACACGTCCGTTCTATAGTGGGTTGCTGTCCCTGATCTCGGGGACGGCACTTTGGCTTTCTTTTTACAGCTCCCTGTTCCCTTTGGCCTGGGTGGGCCTGGTTCCCTATCTCTATTTTCTCTTGAGAAGACCTGCCTGGAAGTGGGTGCTGATCGGTCATGGGCTCATGGCGCTGGTATACCTGGGAGGGGTTTTGTACTGGATTCCCCGGGTTTTGGTGGTTTACGGGGATCTGAGCTGGGTGGTGGCTCTGCCGACTTTCCTGCTCATGTTGATCACCTTGAGTTTGATTCTTTTGCCTTTTTCTCTGTTGACCCGCTGGGCGGCGGAGAAGTCGGTTTCGGTGACCCTACTGTGTGTTCCCGGTTTCTGGCTCCTGACCGAGCTGTGCCGGAATTATTTTCCTCTTAATGGATTTCCCTGGGCTCTGCTGGGGTACTCCCAATACCCCTATTCCTGGATCGTGCAGGTGGCGGACCTCTCTGGAGTGTATCTGGTCTCCGTACTGGTCATGGCCGGCAATGCTGCTTTTCTGGGCGCACTGTGGTTCAAGTCTCTCCGACCTCTGATGCTTTTTACCGTGCTCTTTCTGGGCGCCAATCTGTATGGCGCATACCGGGTGAACTATTGGCAGCTCGACTCAGGGCCTGTCCTGAAAGTGGCTCTGGTCCAGCCCAATATTGGGTTGGACCAAGAACAGGAACACTACGCGGATAAATATTTCAAAACCCTGGCCGGCTACTACCAGCAGGCCGCAGATGAGGGTGCCCAATGGGTCATTTTCCCGGAGGCTCCCAATCCCTTCCTCTATGAGCAGGACTTTTACTTCACGAGTTTCTGGAAGCGGCAGACCGCTGCCCGCGGAGCCTACCTGCTGTTTAACAGCGCGATGGTGGAGACCGACCCGGAGGTCCATTACTTCAACAGCGCCGTGCTTCTGGGCCCCCAGGGCGAGGAGGAGTATCGATATCACAAGACTCACCTGGTTCCCTTTGGGGAATATGTTCCTCTGGCCGACTGGCTGGGACAGCTCTTTGAACCGCTGGTACAGGAGGTGGGTGGCTTTTCGCCTGGTCAGGAGCTTCGAGTGGGAGACATCTCGGGAACCCGATTTGCCACCTTGATCTGCTATGAGGGAATCTTTCCGGAGCTCAGTCGGGAGTGTGTCCGCCAGGGCGCGGAAGTTTTGGTGGTGATCACCAATGATTCCTGGTACGGCCGCACCGCCGCCCCCTCTCAGCATCTCCAAATGGCCGCTTTTCGTGCCATCGAGACTCGTAAACCGCTTCTTCGCTGTGCCAATAGCGGCTATTCGGTCGTTATCGACCCTCTGGGCCAACAGGGCCAGAAGATCGGACTGTTCGAGGAGGGAATGTTCATCGCCGAAGTTGCCGGGAACAATTACCGCTCCATTTACTCTTATACAGGGGAATGGATTAATATAGCCTTGATAGGAGTTACACTCATGTTGGCTTTGGGGGGCCGCTTTCGAAAATCAGATTCTCAAGGATCCAAGAGATCGAAAAGGAAATAAGCGCTGTGGAAGACCTTCAGGAACACTACAATCATCTGAAAAAGCGGATCACACACCTCTGGGAGTATCTTTGACGTAGAAGGAAAGCGTACCGAGCTGGGGAAGATTGAGGTGCGGATTGCTGATCCTGCCTTTTGGGGCAACCCCGAGGATTCACAAAAGCAGCTCTTGAAGAGGCGAAGCCAGTTGGAAGAGAGCATTAGATTGGCCGAGCAGTATCAAAGTTCCCTGGGCGATCTGGCCGCCTTAATGGAGCTGCAGGACGAGGGTGAAGACGTCACCTCCGATCTGCAGGAAGAACTTTCCAGGCTGGAAGAGAGCCTGTCGGAAACCGAGTTGCAGACTCTCCTTTCCGGCCCCCACGATCGGAATGATTCCATCGTGACGATTCATCCCGGTGCCGGTGGGACGGAGAGCCAGGATTGGGCGGAGATGCTTCTGCGCATGTACCTGCGTTGGGCTGAAAAGCGCGGCTATCGCACAGAGGTCACTGATTACCAGGCGGGTGAGGAAGCCGGGATTAAGTCCGTCACCTTTCTGGTGGAGGGGGAGTTCGCTTACGGTTATCTTTCCTCGGAAATCGGGGTTCACCGGCTGGTCCGGATCTCTCCTTATGATGCCGCTGGTCGGCGACACACTTCGTTCGCTTCGGTCTTCGTCACCCCGGAGGTTGAGGAAGAGATCGATATCGTGGTTGACGAAAAGGATCTCAGGATTGATACCTATCGGTCCTCGGGGGCGGGCGGACAGCACGTCAACGTGACCGATTCTGCGGTTCGGATCACACACAATCCCAGCGGGATTGTGGTCCAGTGTCAGAACGAACGCTCCCAGCATCGAAATAAGACCACGGCCATGAAAATCCTCAAGTCCAGGCTCTATGAGTTGGAGATGGAAAAGAAAAGGAAGGAACTGGATCAACTGGAGGACGGTAAAGCCGAGATCGCCTGGGGGAGCCAGATTCGATCGTATGTTCTGCACCCCTATCGTCTGGTGAAGGATCATCGAACCAAGGTGGAAATCGGAGATGTCGATTCCGTTTTGAATGGGCAATTGGATTCCTTCATCAACGAATACTTGAAAAGAAAGAGTGAAGAAAAAAGTAAGTTAACGAAGTCTTAAATGGAAGAACCGGAAGAAGGTCAGACCACGGAAGAGGAATATCAGCCGCCCGAGATCAGCTCCGAGCACCTGCAGGAGCAGATCGAGTTGGTTCGCCAGCTGGCCTCTGCTGCACCGCCGGTATTCCGTGAACGCCCTCTGCCCGCCTGGAAACAGATCGTCTATCCGGTTGTGGTTTTCGGAGTGCTCTTTTTCGTGGTGTTCCTGCTGATTTTCGACCGCAGCCGTCTCCAGCTGATTGCCTCGATGGGGGAAGGATGGAGCAGTGCCTACGGTGACCGGCAAAACGAGGTCTTTCGACTGCCTCCTCCTCCACCCAAGGCTGTGACGACCCGAGTCGTGCTTCCAAGCGGGCGCATCTTCCTCGGTGGGGCAGAAGAGGAGACGGAGGGCGTGCTCTTTCTGGATAAACAACCCCCTGCGCTGGGGAAAGCAAAGGAGGAGAAAGCCCCCGCTGCCATTATCCTGGCCAAGAACTCCTTTAATAAGGCTGCCTTCAACCTCTTGACGGCGACATCGGAGACTGTCGCTGAGCTGACCCAGAACAATATTGAGGGGTTTGAATTCCAAGACTGGCGACCGGTTAAGGACGATCCACCGGAGGCCTGGATCGATTTGGTGGTCACCCGCGGTTCCGATGGAGAGCTGGTCCATCTGATTTGGTCCGTCAACACAGAGACGGAAAGGATGACCCCTCTCAGTCAGGCCGCCCGGGATTTGGAAGCTTCTCGATAAAGAAGCCCGGAAAGGGTACCGGCTCGTAGAAATAGGCAGTCAGAGCCGTGGGCCAGCCGCTGGGGTTGTGAAGAAAACTCTCTTTGACACCTCCGGCCCGTAGGCTAAAGCCTGCGGCTCTGTTGAGATCGTGCCACTCATTCGGTTCGGGCTATCCTCACCTTGGCCGAATCTCCCGAAGCTGCTAGAATTGCCTAAAAGTAACAAGGAGAGACCTGTAGTTCATGGGCCAGTCTTCGGAAATCAAAACATCCCCGGGAATCGAAGAGGAATTGGAAGTTTTTTCTAAATACCTCAAGAAGAGCGGACTCAAAATGACCCGTCAGCGCCAGTTGGTGGTGGAGAGCTTCCTGCTGGCGGGGGGCCATCTGAGCACGGAGGAACTCTACGAACTGGTCAAGAAGAAGGATGCAAAGCTCGGCTTTGTGACCGTCTTTCGAACCCTCAAGACTCTGGCCGATTGTGGACTGGCCCGGGAAACCATTCTTCATGACGGTCCCACCCGCTTTGAGCATACCTACAAGCGTCCTCACCATCATCACCTCGTGTGCGTGGAGTGTCGGCGCACCATTGAGTTTCTGAGTCCTGTGGAAGAGCAAATTCACGAAGAAATCACTTCCGAGTACGGCTTCAAACCGGTGAGCCATAATCTGCAGATCTTTGGAGTCTGCCCGGACTGTCAAAAGAAGCAGAAAACCACTCAAGAGACGGTGGATTCCGATTTGGTCTTTGCGCGAGACGCTCTAAAAATTGCCATGGCCACCGAAAGAAGAGGGATAAACTTCTACAAGACCGCCTCTGAAATCGTCACCCACGCGCCTACCAAGAAGATTTTTCTCGAGATGCTCGACGAAGAAAAGGGACATCTCAGTCGACTGCAAAAAGAGTGGAAACGGCTCATGAAAAAGGACAGGAACCTGCGGGCAGCACCTGTTTTCCTACACTTCGATTATGAAGCTCTGAAGAACATCTTTCCTTCTCGGAGTGAGGTCAAGAAAAAGCTGAAAACCAACATTAGCGAAGTCGATGCTTTGGGACTGGCGATGAAGATGGAGCTGGAGGCTTTCCGATTCTTCACCGACTACGGCGATCGATTCAATGACACCAAGGGCAAAGACATCTTCCTGCAGTTTGCCACCGAAGAAGAGGAACACTACCAGCTCATCAAGAGTGAATACGACCGATTGCTAGCAGCCGGAAATTCTAAATCACCGGCCGGAGCCGGAAATTCCAAATCCTAAATACCAAATCCCAAACAAGTCACAAATCACAAATCCTAAATTCCAAACCTCACAGCTGACGTCTAGAGAGTTTTAGCAGCCGCGCGCCTTTTAGAAGGGTTTCTTATTTAGTGCTTGGGATTTGTAATTTGGCATTTCCTCTGACCGGCGGCCAGAGAGCGCCGGTCAGAGGTCATTGTTACAATCCCCAGGTGAAATTTCACTGGAGTGTTCTTCCAAGTTCCCCGGAGCAAATCCAATCGCTTTCCACTCAGTTGGAGGTTTCCCCTCTGGTAGCTCATCTGCTACTTCAGCGGGGACTTGACGATCCCGAGCAGGCTCGCAAATTCCTCAAACCCAGCCTGGAAGACCTCCATGATCCCTACTTGATGAAAGATATGGATCGTGTCGTGGGTCGTATTCTCCAAGCCCGGGACCTGGGAGAGAAGATCCTGATTTATGGGGACTATGATGTCGACGGCATTACCTCCACGGTGGTCTTGAAGCGAGCCCTGGAAATGCTGGGTGCCTCGGTCGGTTATTACCTGCCCCGGCGACTGGAAGAAGGATACGGCGTTCAAAAGGATGCATTGAAACAGGCTTCTCAGGATGGGTATCGTCTGATCATCACTGTCGACAACGGGATCCGGGCCTTTGAGGCAGCGGATCTGGCCCGTGAACTGGGACTCGACCTGATCGTCACCGATCATCATGTTCCCGACAGTTCCTATCCCAATGCCTATGCCATATTGAATCCCCACCATAAGGAGTGCGCTTACCCGGACAAGAATCTGGCTGCGGTAGGAGTGGTCTTCAAACTGGTTCAAGCCCTTTTCCGAACCGCCGGCAGAGAAGGGGTCATCCGCCATTTCCTGAAACTGGTCGCCATTGGAACCATCGCTGACGTGGTTCCTCTGGTGGGAGAGAATCGGATCCTGGTTCGGTTTGGTCTGGAGGGGTTGGCCCATCCGCAAAATCCCGGGCTCAAGGCGCTTCTCAGTGGTGCCGGGGTTCGGGGAGAAGTGGATTTTTCCGATGTGGGATTCAAGCTTGCGCCGCGGATCAATGCGGTGACCCGAATGGGGGGTGGCCGTGAGGTGGTGGATCTGTTCAGTGTCGATGATCAGGCCGATGCCCAGGCCATCGTACAGGAAATGAACGTCAAGAATTCGCTCAGGCAGCAGGAGGAGAGGCGTATTCTGAGTGAGATTGAAGATCGACTGCAGCAGAATCCCGAAGCCTTTGCCGGAAAGTTTTTGACCGTGGCTGGCCGGCACTGGCATCGTGGGGTCATTGGAATCGTGGCCGCCCGACTGGCGGAACGCTTTTATCGTCCGGTGCTGGTCCTCTCCATTGAGGACTCCTTTTGTCAGGGCTCGGGACGCAGTATTCCAGAGTTCAACCTCCTTGAGGCTCTTGATCAGTGTCGTGATCTTTTCGAGCAATATGGAGGGCATGCCCAGGCAGTGGGCTGTCGGTTGGGTGAAGAGTTTTGTAAACCCGGTAAAGTGGAGGAGCTGGCCCGCCGACTGGAAGATTATGCTTCTGAAAAACTGCTCTCTGAGAATCTGGTTCCTTCGCTTCGTATTGAAAGTATTCTGTCCAACCAGGAGATCAACCTACCCCTTTACGAAGCGGTCGAACAACTCACTCCGTTCGGCAGGGGAAATCCGGTCCCGGTATTCGCATCAAAGAAGATGAGGGTTGTGGGCGGGCCCTGGGTCCTGAAGGACCAGCACCTGAAGTTACAGGTTCAGTGCAACGGCTCTCGGGTGGACGCCATCTGGTGGAAAAATGGTGCTCTCGCTGATGACATTACCGTAGGTTCTCAAGTGGATTTAGCCTATACGATGAGCCGGGACAATTACCTGGGAAAAGACAAGTTGTTGTTGACCATCCGTGACATGCAGCTTCCTTGAGTTGTGCAGGGCATTCCCGAGTGGCCGGAGATGAACTTCCCATTAGAAACGAAGGGTCACACCCCCGCTGAATTCCAGCTGGTGAGAGTAATTGGGCTCCTCGATGATCCAACAGCCGCCTAGCCAGAAGGGGCTGCACCAGTAGCCGCTGGGATCTGATCTGATGAAAGTGGGAGTCCAGCGAGCGGCCAGCCGGATGCCTATATGATCACTCCTGTACAATTTCACGCCTCCACCCCCGGTGGTGGAAAATTTTTTCTTACTTTCGACACTGTTTCCCTCGATGTTGTCGGGAGCGTAACTGGTCATTCCCAATCCAATAAAAAGGAAGGGTCTGAGGGGTGCATCGGGTGCCCCAAAGTTAAAGGTGAACATGCCGTGGTAGTTTCGAACCGTCATGTCCGTGATCTCCACTTTCTGTCCATCCGCACCGCTTAACTCCATCTTGCTTAATTGTTCGCTGTATTGAAACCCGAATCCATTCATTTCACCGGCCAGAAGATCCGCCTGGAAACCCCAGGTAAGGCCACTCGTGGGAGTGATCTTGTCGATGAGGCGGCCACCGCTAATGTTATCGGGACCAAAGGTGATCCCTTCACTAAAGGTGTAGCCAAAGAAGGCGGTGAGCTCCATCTTATAGTCCTTCCCAAAGTCCTGGGCCAGCGCCGATGGACTCAGAGCAAACATGAGTACCAACACCGCAAAAATTCTATATTTCATATTTTGACTCCTCTTCTTTCTGGTTTCTTCAGATCGATTCAACTGCGGCTAAGATGATGATGCGCGTGAATAAGCTGAACGTCGTGGTCAGTCATATTGCCAATGATAGACCAGTAAACAACTTGTGTGAAAGTATCCGGGTGGCGTAAACGACTGAAAACTTGTCATGAGCACGACGGAGCGATTCTATTGGTACGGAAATGCTCTGAAATTGCCTTGATTTGCCGAGAGTTTCGGCCCTAAAGTGTTAGAATCCCGAAGTGGTAAGGCTTATTGTACAAAGGTGCTTCACATTTCGATTCCGCACAAGCTACACAAATAGGGACTCTAGGATCTCAGGGCTAAACGGGTTATGAACCTCTCCAAGGTATTTCGCCTCCTCTTGCTCCTTTGCATTCTTTTAGGGGGTGCGGCCATCGTGTGGAGCTTTCTCTCCCGCCGTCAGGGAGGGGTTGTCCTTCCTGAGGTCTCCATTCTCTCGCCGGACATTAGCCGTCAGACCACGCAGTTTCAATACGCGGAGCACAAGCGCGGAAAAACGGTGTTCACGGTTTATGCAGAGACCAGCACACAGACGGTCAGCCAGGTTCACACGCTGCAGGATGTGACCTTTACTTATTACGACGAAGGCGGAGAACCTTCCGATGTCATCTCGGCTCAAGAAGCGGTCTACCACCTCCCGGAAAAACAGATTGAGTTCTCCGGTAATGCCACCATTCAGTTGGCCGATGGCACCGAGGTGTTTTCAGACCAGGTCCGTGCCGACCTGGTTCAGGAAAGTGCGGTGATCCAACGGAGTTTTCGCTTCAAGAAGGGCAAGATTGAGGGAAATGGCGAGTCCCTGATCTACCACTTTCCCCGACGGGAGCTCCATGTGGGAAAGGGGTTGCAGTTGTGGACCGATTCCGAGTCAGGTCCGATCGAAGGGCAGGCTTCTCGGGCCGTCTATTCACTTTCGGAAGGAACGATTATCCTGGTGGGGGAGGCGCGGATCTCAGGGGGTGAGACGGATCTGAAGGCCGATCAAATGCTTGTTTATCTGACCCCGGAAAACCGAATTCAAAAGATTCTCAGCTCGGGTCGGGCCCACCTCGAGTCCGCTGGCTCGAAATCGCTATCGGGCCATCAGATCAATGTGTTTTTCAATCCTGCTGCAGGCCGATTCGACTCGGTTGAAGTTCTGAGCCAGCAGCCAGGAACAGCTGAAAGAGCCGTTTACTCGGAGCAGGGACCGGGGAGAAACTACTTTCTGGAGGCCAATCAGATTATCCTTTTCCCCAATCGGGCAGGGACCCTCCAGGGGTTGTTCTTGGAGAAATTTACAGCCCAGGGGGAGGTGCGGTTTCACTCTCCCACCCTGGGGATTGAGGAGTCCGGTTCCAACCAGATGGAAGGGCAGTTTTTCGAGAACGGGGAGCATTTGCGGCAGCTCGATCTTCGAGGGCAGGTTTCCATCACCCGAAGGCCCGATTCCCAGGCCTGGACAGAGGAAAAACTGCACAGTGAGGCCTTGAGCCTGCGTTTTGGGCCGACTCAAGAAATTGAACAGGCCAGAGCCACCGGCAATGTGGACTTGAGGTTGGATTCCCCACAGGGTTATCGTCAACTCTCGGCTCGGGAATCTGTGGATGTGAGCTACCTGGAGGGAGCTCCACAGCGAATTGTGAGCAAAGGAGACAGCCGAATGGAAAGGGTGAGCCCTGACCAGAAAGTCGTCTTGAAAGCTCCTTTAATCGATATCCGCTATCGGCAGGGTCTTCTGGATAACATGATGGCGCAAGGGGGAGTGACTCTGGAATCGAACGATAAGGGGAAAGCCAGATACACGAGCAGTCAGCGACTGGAGGTCTCTTATCAGGACCAGAAGATGGAGCGGGCCATCCAGTCGGGTGATTTTCATTTCTGGGAGGGTACTCCTGCCACCATCGATGTTCAGTCGGATCGAGCCGTCTATGATCCCGAAAGCCAAAGAGTGACCATGACGGGAGAGAGCCCGACACTCAAGTTCATGGGAGCAAACAGCGGTGCTGAGGCTTCACCGATGGAGACCGTGGCCGAGCGCCTCGAGGTGGATTCGCAGACGGGCGAGGTGAGCGCCGCTGGAAAGGTGAGAAGCTTCCTTCGAGAGCAGGACGATCCCATCGTCATTACCGCGGGTCGCATGCAGGCCGATCCGGAGACGGGCTGGATCAATTATTTTTCCAATCCTAGAATTGTGCAACAATCCAACTCCATCACAGGGAACACCATACGTTACAATCACAAGGAGCAACAATTGGTGGTCGAAGAGAGCGTAGAGAGTTTTCTGATTCAGGAGAGCCCAACAGAGGAAAAAGTGTACAAGGTGGAAGCGGACCGGCTGCTCTACAATCGAGCGGACCTGCGGGCACGCTACGAAGGGAACGTTCGGGTCAGTACAGAGGATCTGATTGTCGATGCTCCTTTTGTGGACTTCGTTTTTGCAGCAGGCGACCAGAGTCAGCTCCAGGAGATTGTGGCCTGGGGAGGTGTAGCGATTATCCAAGGGGAACGGAATGCCCAAGGGGATCAGGCGGTGTATGATCCCATCGAGGAAAAGGTTGTCCTCACCGGAGATCCCGCCCAGGTCATTGAAAGCAACCAGGATACGGTCACGGGTCGTCAACTCACTTTCTTCATCGGAGATGAGAGACTCTTGATTGAAAATCCCTCTGCTCACGAAACGCCATGAACTCGAAGCAGTCCCCCATCACACTGGAGGCCCGGAAACTCGATAAGGCTTATCGGGGAAGAAGAGTCGTCAACGATGTCACCTTAACGATTTCATCCGGAGAAGTGGTAGGGTTGCTGGGACCCAATGGTGCGGGGAAGACCACCACTTTTTACATGATTGTCGGTTTGACCACTCCGGACAGCGGCAGCGTACACTTGGATGGAGAGGAGATCACCTCACTGCCCATGTACCTGCGGGCCAGACGGGGAATCAGTTATCTGCCTCAGGAGCCTTCCGTATTTCGGAAGCTTTCCGTGGAGGATAATCTCTATGCGGTGGCTGAGACACTGGATCTGGCGCCAGGCATGGCGGATCAGTCGGTCAGCGAACTTCTCGAGGAATTTGGGATTACTGACCTGAGAAAAAGTCTGGCCTACACCCTTTCGGGAGGTGAACGCCGCCGTCTCGAGATTGCTCGTTCCATGATGATCAAACCGAAATTCATTCTCCTGGATGAACCTTTGGCGGGGATTGATCCGTTGGCCGTCTTGGAAATCCAACGCATCGTTGTCCAACTCAAGTCCAAGAACATCGGCGTCTTGATCACCGATCATAACGTACGGGAAACTCTGAAAATTACCGACCGGGCTTACATTATCAATGAGGGAACAATTTTCCGAATGGGAACGCCTGATCTGCTTTCCTCCGATATTGAAGTGCGCAAAGTTTACCTGGGTGAAAACTTTAGATTATACTGATTTACAGGGATAACACAGTGAGGAGGCTGTGAATTTCCGTCGTGTTTGTACTCACGGTTTCCAGACCTTTCGATGAGCAAACATTTAAGGCAGTCTTTAAATTTAACCCTTTCGCAGCGACTGGTGATGACACCTTCGCTGCTGCAAAAGATTGAACTCCTCACGCTGAATCGATTAGAACTTTCCGATCTCCTGAACCAGGAACTGGCCGAAAATCCCGTACTCGAAGAAATTGTCGGACAAGGAGAAGTTGAAGGGGCTGAGGGAACGGAAGAAAAGGAGAAGTCTGACGATACGGAAGGGTACGAAGACTTCGACTATGAATACTTTTTCGGTGAATACCTGAGTCCCAGTTCCCGCCCCCGTGAGTGGGAAGGCAAAAGCGAGCAGCCCTCCTTTGAACTTTTCCTGGCCACCCCTTCCACATTGAACGATCATCTCAACTGGCAACTGAACTTGAGTGAAGTTGCCTCTGAGATTCGCGACATTTGCTACTTCATCATCGGCAATATCGATGAAGACGGCTACCTGATCCTTCCTGTCGAGGAGATCGCAGAATCCCTGAAGGTTTCAGAGGAGCAGGTTGAAAAAGCCTTGCAAGTTGTGCAGAGCCTGGATCCCATCGGGGTAGGAAGCCAAAACCTGCAGGAGTGTTTGCTGATCCAGATTCGGGCCGCCGGGTTGGGGAATTCGCTGGCCGAAAAGCTTGTGCTGGATTACCTTCCCTTGATTCAGGCCAAGAAGTTTCGAGAACTTGCCAAGCAACTCGGCTGCGAACTGGAAGTCATCGCAGAAGCCATGGAGACGATTCGAAGTTTTTCGCCCAAACCGGGTCAGAAGTATAGTACTCAGAGTCCGGTCTACATCCAGCCCGATGTTCATATTTATAAAGTGGGGGATGAGTACCAGATTTCTCTGAACGACGACGGTTTGCCCAAATTGAGGTTGAGCCGCGCTTATCGCGAACTGCTCAGGAAGAAAGACGTCTCCAAGGAAACCAAGAGTTTTGTGAAGGAGCGCTTTCGCTCCGCCATGGAACTGCTGAAAAGCGTGGATCAACGTCAGCAGACCATCTATCGGGCTTGCGTAGCTATCGTGGAGCGACAAAAGGGCTTTCTGGATAACGGAGCTCCCTATCTCAAACCGATGTTGATCAAGGATGTGGCCGAAGAACTGGGTGTGCATTCCTCGACCGTCAGCCGGGTTGTGGCCAATAAACATGCCTATACCCCGCAGGGTGTCATCGCGCTTCGAAAGTTTTTCACCAGTGGAATCGAAGGTGCCGACGGTGAGAATGTTTCCGTGGTGCAGGTGAAAGAGAAAATCAAAGGGATTCTTGCTAATGAAGATACCCAGAAACCTCTCTCGGATCAGAAAATTTCCGCATTTCTGAACGAGGATGGGATTCAGATCACTCGAAGGACCGTAGCCAAGTATCGCGATCAGATGCGGATTCCTGGATCCCGCGAACGAAAGATGGCCGTGCTCTTTTAGTGTGTCTCAATGGCCTCTGAAAAGACCAAGCCGCCTAATCCAGCCACCACCGTCAGGGAATTGAGCCAGTTATCGAGCCAACGTCTGAAACTGACCCTAAGGGGCGGTGAGGATGGCCTGGATAATCCCATTTCCTCGCCGAGAATCCAAAAACTGGGACTGGCCTTGGCCGGTTATATCGACTACCTGCACGAAGGAAGAGTGCAATTGGTGGGTCGAACGGAAATCCATTACCTGCAGACTTTGTCGGCGGCTGATCGGAAAACAGCCATCAAACAGATCTTTGCCCGGAAATTATCCTGTGTCGTGATTACCTCAGATCTGAAAGCTCCTCCCTCCCTCCTGCGCAATTGCGAGGAAAACAAGGTCCCGCTCTTTAAGACCAAGGCCTTGAGTTCGATAGCCATCACGGAAATCTCAGGTTTTCTGGAAGAACAGCTGGCCCTGAGGACCACGATTCATGGAGTCTTGATGGAAGTCTATGGACTGGGGCTTCTTCTTTTGGGCCCCTCCGGGATTGGAAAGAGCGAGTGTGCCCTGGATTTGATCTTACGCGGTCACCGGTTGGTCAGCGATGACATGATCGTGATCCGGAAGTTCGGTTCTGATCGGCTAATGGGTTCGGGCCCCAGTGATTTCCGCTTCCATATGGAGCTTCGCGGATTGGGAATCGTCAACATTAAGGAACTCTTTGGGATTTCGGTGTTGAGTCCAAAAACAATCATCGATATCGCCATGGATCTGGTGCGATGGAATCCCGAGGAGGAGTACGATCGACTGGGACTGGATGAACGGCAATACACCTTGATGGATGTCTCGGTTCCACTGATCACGATGCCCGTGGCACCCGCCAGAAATCTGGCCACGCTGGTGGAAGTTGCCGTACGACTGCAAATGCTGAAAAGTCAGGGTTACAGCCCTTCCGGAGAGTTTTTTAAACAGTTGGATGCACGTCTGAAACCGCCTCGGTCTTCCTCCGATGAAGCATGGCGTCTGTAAAACTTCAATCACTGGTCATCATCACCGGAATGAGCGGCTCGGGAAAGCATACCGCTTTCAACGCTTTTGAGGATTTAGGTTATTTCTGCGTCGACAATCTTCCCACCTCTTTGATCTCTCGCCTCATCCAGATGTCCGATGCCTCGGGAGGTGAGCTCCAGGAATTGGCGATTGTTATTGATGTTCGACTCGGGGAGCCGCTGGAGGGCTTCGAAAAGCTCTTTGGTGAGATCCGGAAGTCTCACACCCATGCCAAGATCATTTTCGTGGATGCCTCGACCGAGGTGTTGGCGAGAAGATATGGTGAAACCCGACGACTGCACCCGCTGGCCCAGGAAACCACACTGCTCGAAGGCATTCGCGCGGAGCGAAGAAGGCTTGCCAGTGTCCGGACCCTAGCCGACCTGGTCATCGATACCAGTGATTTTTCCGTTCACGATCTCCGCGATTTCATCTACCAGAACTTTCAGCGCACGGACCAAGAGGAGGTTTTGAACGTTTCCCTGGTCAGCTTCGGATTCAAAAACGGGATTCCTCACAACTCCGAGCTGGTCTTTGATGTGCGATTTCTTCCCAACCCCTATTTTGTTCCCGCTCTGAAAGAGCAGACGGGAAACGATCCCAGTGTAGCCCAATATATGCTGAAACAGCCGGAGACGGGGGAGATCCTGGGCAGAATCCACGATATGTTAGAATACTTGCTGCCCAAATACACTAGAGAAGGTAAGAAATATCTCACCATCTCCATTGGTTGTACCGGTGGAAGACACCGTTCCGTACTGGTGGCCAATGAGTTGCAGAAGCGCCTGAAAAAGAAAGGGCGCAAGGTTAATCTGATTCATCGGGATCTACACAGCGAATGACTGAGGATTCTTTGGTGGGTGCGCTCGTTGTCACGCATGGCCAGTTGGGGCAGGAGCTCGTCTCTGCTGCACAGGCCATTGTGGGTGAAATCTCTTATATTGCGGCGGTTTCGATCGGTTGGAATGATGATGTCGACGAATCCAAGAAGAAGATTGAGCAAGCTGTCGCAGAGGTGGATCAGGGGAAGGGTGTCATCATTCTTACAGACATGTTTGGAGGCACTCCTTCGAATCTCTCCCTTCCTCTGCTCAAGAGGAATGAAGTGGACATCGTCACGGGCGTTAACCTGCCCATGGTGATCAAGGTGGCCAATCAACCCGGCACCGACTCGCTTTCGGAATTGGTTACCAAAGTGAAGAAACAGGGACAAAGCCATATCTCCATCGCCAGCGAGCTTTTGGGAGAATGATTCGAAAGACCCTTCGAATCAAGAGTGAATTGGGCCTGCATGCGCGTGCCGCTGCCAAGTTGGTGAAACTGACGTCCCAATTCGAGTCGGACATCAAGTTGTCCCGGCTCAATGTCGAGGAGCAGGTTGACGCGAAGAGTATCTTGGGAATCCTGCTCATGGCCGCCGCCCAGGGGACGGAAATTGAAGTAATGATCGATGGGAAAGACGAAGAAGTGGCCATGGAAGCGGTGGTGCAATTGGTGAATAACCGATTTGGTGAAGAGAAATGACCCAATCTAGGCGGGATCGTTCGCCTCAAGAGCTCTCCGGTGTTGGACTCTCCCCCGGAGTCTCGATTGGCACTGCCTATGAAGTCGAGCCGCAGATCGTGGCCTTGTATCCGATTCGCATTGCTTCCGATGAAGTGACCAGAGAGTTGAAGAGACTTCGTGCCGCTCTCAAGGAATCACGCCTACAGCTGGAGAAGGCAAGAGAAAAACTTGAAGCGGAACTGGGCAAGGAGCACTCCCACATCATCGATGCCCATCTGCTGATTCTGGAAGATCCTCTCTTACTGGAAGAAATCGAAAAGAAAATTCAGGAGGAGCTGCAAAGTCCGGAGCGGGCCGTTCGAGAAGCCGCTGAGAATTGGATTTCCGCCTATCGTTCCCTGGAAGACCCATTTTTCCGGGAGCGGGGTTCCGATGTGGAAGAGGTGGTACAACGCCTGATTTTCAACCTTATGGAACTCGATTCGCAGGGTCACGAAGGTTTGCCGGAGGATCTGATTCTGGTGGTCTCTGAGGCCAGCCTTTTTCTTCTCGTTGAGTATCCTCTGGAGAGGGTCAAAGGGCTGGTGGTGAAGAGGGGAGGGACCACTTCACACGGCATCATTATTGCCCGTTCCTATCAAATTCCAGTGGTGGCTGGAATTCAGAACTTGAAGGAAGTGATCCGCACGGGAGACACGCTTATCGTGGATGGAACCTCAGGAATGGTCCAAGTCCGACCCTCTGAACGGGAAATCAGGAACTATCAGGCTCGAGTCCGGCAGGAACAGAAAATTCAACAGGAGCTGGTGGGAGACACCTCCCCCTGTTTGACTTCGGATGGCCAGAGAATTTATTTGTATGCCAACGTAGAGATCGATAGTGAGGTCCCGCTTGGACTCAAGCTGGGGGGTGGAGGGATCGGGTTGTTTCGCACAGAATACGTCTACATGAAGGACAAGCAAAAGCCTGTCAGTGAAGAGCAACAGTTCAAGATCTATAAGCATCTGGCCACGGTGGTGGCTGGTCGTCCCGCCCACATTCGAACCCTGGACTTCGGAGGCGAAAGACATCCCTATTTTTCCCCGATCCTGGGAGAGACCGACACCGCGCTGGGTTTGCGAGGAATTCGTCTTAGCCTGCGCTACCCGGACATCTATCGGGAGCAAATCCGGGCCATCTTGAGAGGCAGTGCCTACGGCAATCTGAAGATTGTCCTCCCCATGGTTTCCGATGTCGATGAAGTGGTCCAGGCCAGACGACTCATTCAAGTGGCGAAGGAGGAACTTCTCGAAGAAGGGGTTGCCTTCAATGAGGAAATTGAAGTCGGTATCATGGTGGAGGTTCCGGCGGCCGTCATCATGTTGGAATCGCTTTGTCCCCATGTCGACTTTTTGGCAGTCGGTACCAACGATCTGATCCAGTATACGCTGGCGGCCAGCAGAACGGACGATCGTATTGCCAACCTGTTTAAGCCGTTGCATCCTGCTGTTTTGAAGAGTCTTTATCGAGTAGCCCAGGTGGCGGCAGCAGAGGGTGTGCTGGCTTTGATTTGTGGTGAAGTCGCTTCCCATCCTGTTTATGCCCGCCTTCTGATCGGAATGGGCTTCCGGCATTTATCCATGAGCCCGTTTGCCATTCCCGAGGTCAAGGGCAGGCTGCGAGAGATCTCCTGTCTCGAGGCAGCCGCCATGGTGGAAGAGGTACTCAGACAAGCCACCCTGGAAGAGGTGGAAGACTATGTCAATGAGTTCATGAAGAAACAGAAGACAGGAGTTACAAGTTAGAAGATAGAAAACAGACGATAGCGCGCTGCGCGCGCGTTCCAGGTTCCAGGTTCCAAGTTTCAGGTTTCGGATTTTAAATTTCGGCTTGTAAATGATTTCAGCAAATCAGCTCACCATTTTACGTATGGCCTTTGTGCCGCTCCTGGTCTTGCTGGTGGTGTACGACTACTTAGTCGGCGCTCTGGCTGTTTTCATGTTGGCCGGCGTAACGGATTTACTGGATGGCTTCATTGCTCGGAAATTTGGCCAGAACACTGCCATTGGTGCTTTTCTGGATCCGATTGCCGACAAGTTACTGCTGGTCAGTTGCTTCATCCTGCTCTCACGCAACGCTGTTGAACTGAGCGTGAACATTCCCCTCTGGTTGACGATCACGGTGATCGGCCGCGACATCCTGCTGGTGGTGAGCGTCGTCATTATTAACCTGACCATGGGAAGACACCTGTTTTCTCCCTCCATCTATGGAAAGGCGACTACGTTTTTGCAACTCTTGACCGTGTTTATGGTGCTGGTGGCAAACGCTCTGGACATCGACATGCCTCTTCGGGGCGCTGTTTTCTATCTGACGGCTGCCTTAACCGTCATCTCCGGGCTGCATTATCTGGGCAGGGGGATGAAGCTCTTTGAGTATAATCAGGAAGAGGTCTGAAGAGTGGCGGCATTCAGAAACCTGAAAATTGAAATCGAAGATCGGA